>JAEWAG010000190.1 GCA_023391775.1 Pseudomonadota bacterium
ACACCCCCCCCCCCGCGGGGGCCCCGTCGGTCTGCGTCCGCGGGGCTCAGGCCTTGCCGAGCGCGCCGAGGATGCGGGCGGTGATGTCGTCCATGCTCCCGACGCCGTCGATCCGCGCCAGGGTGCCGCGGCCTTCGTAGAAGCCGATCACCGGGGCGGTGGAATCGTTGTAGACCTGCAGGCGCTTGCGCACCGACTCGGGGTTGTCGTCGGCACGGCCTTCGGCCTGGGCGCGGCCGGCGATGCGCTCGACCAGCAGGTCGGTCGGCACGTCCAGCTGCACCACCGCGTCCAGCGGCTGGCCGATCTTGGCCAGCAGCGCGCCCAGCGCATCGGCCTGGGCCAGGTTGCGCGGGTAGCCGTCGAGGATGAAGCCCTTGGCCACGTCGTCGCGTCCCAGGCGGGACTCGAGCATGCCGAGGAGGATCTCGTCGGAAACCAGGTCGCCGCGCGCCATGACTTCCTTGGCCTGCACCCCCAGCGGGCTGCCGGCGGCCACTTCGGCACGCAACAGGTCACCGGTGGAGATATGGGGGACGCCAAGCGTTTCCTTCAGCCGCGTCGCCTGGGTTCCCTTGCCGGACCCGGGCGGGCCAAGTAGTACTAGTCGCATCAATCGACTCCCTGCAATGAATGTCGCATCGGGGCGCGGGGCGCTAGACTCCGGTCCCTGGCGGCGACGTTGCGCCGCACCAAACGTCGGCACTTTACCGCATCCCGGCCGGCTGTCACAGAAAAAATTCCCCGTTCCCAGGAGTCGTCCATGGCACGCGCCAAATCCCCCGGCACCCTGCTGTACGCCCAGTCCGGCGGTGTCACCGCCGTCATCAACGCCACCGCCAGCGGCGTGATCACCGAGGCCAGGGCGCGGGGAATCAAGGTGCTGGCCGCGCGCAACGGCATCCTCGGCGCGCTGCGCGAGGAGCTGGTGGACACCTCGAAGGAAAGCGCCGCGGCGATCGCCGGGCTGGCCTCCACACCCGGTGGCGCGTTCGGCTCGTGCCGCTACAAGCTCAAGTCGCTGGAGGACGACCGCGCCCGCTACGAGCGCCTGCTCGACGTGCTGCGCGCCCACGACGTGCGCTACTTCCTCTACAACGGTGGCAACGATTCGGCCGACACCGCGTGGAAGGTCTCGCAGCTGGCGAAGGAGTTCGATTACCCGCTGGCCTGCATCGGCGTGCCCAAGACCATCGACAACGACCTGGCCGTGACCGACACCTGCCCGGGCTTCGGCTCGGCCGCCAAGTACACGGCCGTGTCGGTGCGCGAGGCGGCGCTGGACGTGGCGGCGATGGCCGAGACCTCGACCAAGGTGTTCGTCTACGAGGCCATGGGCCGCCACGCCGGCTGGCTGGCCGCCGCCGCGGGCCTGGCCGGCAAGAACCCCGACGAGGCGCCGCAGATCATCCTGTTCCCGGAGCGCGCCTATGACGAGGCCGCGTTCCTGGCGCAGGTGGAGAAGGTGGTGAAGAAGGTCGGCTGGTGCGTGGTCGTGGCCAGCGAAGGCATCCGCGACAAGGACGGCAAGTTCGTCGCCGACGCCGGAGGCGGCCAGGATGCATTCGGCCATACCCAGCTCGGTGGCGTGGCCTCCTACCTGGCCGGCAAGGTCAAGGACAGCCTCGGCTACAAGGTGCACTGGACCCTGCCGGACTACCTGCAGCGCTCGGCTCGCCACCTGGCGTCGAAGACCGACTGGGAGCAGGCCCAGGCGGTGGGCAAGGCGGCGGTGCAGTACGCGCTCAAGGGCATGAACTCGGTGATGCCGGTGATCGTGCGCACCTCCGCAGCACCCTACCGCTGGAAGATCGAGCCGGCGCCGCTGCACAAGGTGGCCAACCACGAGAAGGTCATGCCGGCCGGCTTCATCCGCCGCGACGGCTACGGCATCACCGCGAAGGCACGCGAGTACCTGGAGCCGCTGATCCGCGGCGAGGCGCCGCTGGCCTACGGCCGCGACGGCCTGCCGAAGTACGTGGAGCTGAAGAACGTGCCGGTGAAGAAGAAGCTGCCGGCCTGGGAGGGCTGAGCGGATGGGCGGCGGCGACGCGGACAGCGGGCTGACCGCGTTGCTGGCCGCGCTGGAAGCGGAACTGCACCACCCGGGCAGCGGCTGCACCCTGGCACGCCTGGAGCAGCTGCTGCATCCGGATTTCCACGAGGTCGGGCGCTCCGGCGCCCGCTACGACCGACGCACGGTCATCGACTTCCTCGCCAGTGGCGCGGCGCGCCGACAGGTACGGGCCGGCGGCCACCGCGCGCGGCCGATGGCCCCGGGCTGGGCCCTGCTCCATTACCACTCGCTGCAGGTGGAAGCCGACGGGCGCCGCGTGCTGGGCGCGCTGCGCAGCTCGATCTGGGCGCAGAACGGCGACGGAACCTGGCAGCTGTACTACCACCAGGGCACCCCGGTGGACGCCGGCTCCCTGCCCTGACGCCGCGGGTCAGCCGCAGCGGCCCGACGGCATCTCAAGCTCGGCGCTGAAGCGGGTCAGCCCGCCGGCGGCGGCCGCTGCCTGGCTGCGGCCCTGCTCCAGATAGACCCGCGCCTGGCCTTGGCCATCGCGTGCCGGCAGGGCATCACCGGCCTTGCGCCAGACCCGCACGACGGCCTCGCGTCCCGGGCAGCTCGCCTCCGGAATGCGGATGACATCGTTGAGCACCCAGCCGCCGGCGGAAGAGGGCCTGGCCTCCGCACCCTCGACAAAGCGCGCGCGCGCCTGGCAGTTGCCGCCCACCGGCACCACCTGCAGCGCGTAGGGGTCATCGCTCCCGGGCTGGGCGTAGCGGCCCTCGAGGCGAACACAGGCCTCGGGAATCTGGCGCACGGTGTGCACCGCACCGGGCTGCTGCGGCGCGCCGACGCGCGGGGCGGGCTCCTCCGCGCGCAGCGGCATCACCATCGCCAGCGCGGTAGCCAGTACGACGAGCCAGAACGACTGGCGGAACGCCCGGCCGCTGCGCGAGGCCTGGGCGACATGGGCGGCGGAAACCTGACGGGGGTCGCGTTTCATCGGGATGCGGGGGCGGTGGGGGACTGCAGCCTGCCTCGCCGAGGATGAACGCCGTGTGGCCTTCTCCACGCCACTGTGCTCATACTCGCCCCACTCCACGGAAAGTCGAACACGGTGCGACGCGTCTCGGTCACGGGTCCGTTCCAGTGCTTCATGGCTCGCCAGGCGTGGTCCCTCCCTGTTCGACCCCGGTCGGACGGCATCCATATACCTCGGGAGGGGTCATGCTGGAACAACATGGTTTGACGCTGGCACTGCTTTGCGCCGTTCTCGCGATCTTGTACGGCATCTTCTCGGCACGCTGGATCCTGGCCCAGCCTTCGGGCAACGAGCGCATGCGGCGGATCGCCGCCGCCATCCAGGAAGGCGCGCGCGCCTACCTCAACCGCCAGTACCTCACCATCGCCATCGCCGGCATGGTGCTGTTCGTGCTGGTCGGGCTGTTCCTGAGCTGGCCCACCGCCTTCGGCTTCGCCATCGGCGCGGTGCTTTCCGGGCTGGCCGGCTACATCGGCATGAACGTCTCGGTGCGGGCCAACGTGCGCACCGCCGAGGCCGCGCGCAGCGGCCTGGGGCTGGCGATGGACGTGGCGTTCCGCGGCGGAGCCATCACCGGCATGCTGGTGGTCGGCCTCGGCCTGCTGGGCGTGGCCGGCTACTACTGGGTGCTGCAACGCATGGGGCTGTCGCTGTCGGACAACCTGCACGCGCTGGTCGGCCTGGCCTTCGGCTCGTCGCTGAGCTCCATCTTCGCGCGCCTGGGCGGCGGCATCTTCACCAAGGGCGCGGACGTGGGCGCGGACCTGGTCGGCAAGGTCGAGGCCGGCATCCCGGAGGACGACCCGCGCAATCCGGCGGTGATCGCCGACAACGTCGGCGACAACGTCGGTGATTGCGCCGGCATGGCCGCGGACCTGTTCGAGACCTATGCGGTCACCGTGATCGCGACCATGCTGCTGGGCTATCTGATGGCCGGCGAAGTCGGCGACAACGGCGTGCTCTACCCGCTGGTGCTGGGTGGCGCCTCGATCATCGCCTCGATCATCGGCGCGCTGTTCGTCAAGGTGCGCGATGGCGGCTCGATCATGGGCGCGCTGTACAAGGGCGTGATTGTCTCCGGCGTGCTGGCGGCCATCGCGTTCTGGCCGATCACCACCGCGCTGATGGGCGACAACAGCCACGGGGCCACGGCGATCTACGGCTGCGCG
>JAEWAG010000212.1 GCA_023391775.1 Pseudomonadota bacterium
GACCTACACCGTGGCCAACGTGGTCCAACAGGTGCAGAAGCCAACCCTGGTGATGGCGCACAACAAGACCCTGGCCGCCCAGCTGTATGGCGAGTTCAAGGCCTTCTTCCCGAACAACGCGGTCGAGTACTTCGTCAGCTACTACGACTACTACCAGCCGGAGGCCTACGTGCCTTCGTCGGACACCTTCATCGAGAAGGACAGCTCGATCAACGAGCACATCGAGCAGATGCGGCTGGCCGCGACCAAGGCGCTGCTGTCCCGCCGCGACGTGCTGGTGGTGGCGACGGTCTCGGCGATCTACGGCCTGGGCGCGCCGGAGGACTACCTCTCGCTGCGCCTGATCCTGTCGCGCGGCGAGCGCATCGACCAGCGCGAGCTGCTGCATCACCTCACCCAGCTGCAGTACACCCGCAACGAGTACGAGCTGCAGCGCGGCACCTTCCGCGTGCGCGGCGAGGTGGTGGACGTGCACCCGGCCGAAAGCGATGCCGAGGCGGTCCGCATCGAGATGTTCGATGGCGAGGTCGAGAACATCTCGCTGTTCGACCCGCTCACCGGCGAGGTGCTGCGCCGCGTGCCGCGCTACACCATCTATCCCAAAACCCATTACGCCACCACCCGCGACCGGGTGCTTTCGGCGATCGACACGATCAAGATCGAGCTGAAAGAGCGGCTGGAGCAGCTGTACGCGCAGAACAAGCTGGTCGAGGCACAGCGCCTGGCGCAGCGCACCCAGTTCGACCTGGAGATGATGGCCGAGGTCGGCTTCTGCTCGGGCATCGAGAACTACTCGCGCCACCTCACCGGCAAGGCGCCCGGGCAGCCGCCGCCGACCCTGTTCGACTACCTGCCGGCCGACGCGCTGCTGGTGGTGGACGAGTCGCACGTGACCATTCCGCAGATCGGCGCCATGTACAAGGGCGACCGCTCGCGCAAGGAGACGCTGGTGGAGTTCGGCTTCCGCCTGCCCTCGGCGCTGGACAACCGCCCGCTGAAGTTCGAGGAATGGGAGGCGCGTGCGCCCCGCTCGATCTACGTCTCCGCCACGCCTGGCCCGTACGAGCTGCGCGAGTCCGGCGACCAGATCGTGGAGCTGGTGGTGCGGCCGACCGGTCTGGTCGACCCGAAGGTGGAGATCCGCCCCGTCGGCACCCAGGTCGACGACCTGATGGGCGAGATCAACAAGCGCGTGGCCATGGGCGACCGCGTGCTGGTCACCACGCTGACCAAGCGCATGGCCGAGAACCTCACCGACTACCTGGCCGAGCACAACATCAAGGTGCGCTACCTGCACTCGGACGTAGACACGGTGGAGCGGGTGGAGATCATCCGCGACCTGCGCCTGGGCAAGTTCGACGTGCTGGTGGGCATCAACCTGCTGCGCGAGGGCCTGGACATGCCCGAGGTATCGCTGGTGGCGATCCTGGACGCGGACAAGGAGGGCTTCCTGCGCTCGTCCGGCTCGCTGATCCAGACCATCGGCCGCGCCGCGCGCAACCTGCGCGGCACCGCCATCCTCTACGCCGACAACATCACCCGCTCGATGCAGGCGGCGATCGAGGAGACCAACCGCCGCCGCGAGAGGCAGGAGGAGTACAACGCCGAGCACGGCATCGTGCCCAAGCAGGTGGTGCGGCCGATCACGGACGTCATGGAAGGCGCGCGCGACGAGGGGCAGGGCGGCAAGGGGCGCGGCAAGGGCAAGGGCAAGACCCGCCAGGTGGCCGAGCCGGTGGCGGACTACGCGGCGATGGACCCGGCCAAGGCCGCGGCCATGATCGGGCCGCTGGAGCAGCGCATGTACCAGCACGCGCGGGACCTTGAGTTCGAGGACGCCGCCCGCCTGCGCGACGAGATCCGCAAGCTGAAGGAAGCCAGCCTGGCCGGGTGAGCAGGTCCGCACAACCCAGTTGTCGGCCGGCCCCGGGGCAGGGTAGAATGCGCGCCCCTGCTGCCGGCAACGCCGGATCGCAGCGGAGAACGGGCGGTTAGCTCAGCGGTAGAGCACTACCTTGACATGGTAGGGGTCACAGGTTCGAACCCTGTACCGCCCACCACCTCCAGGCAGGTGGAAAAACAAGGCCTTGAACGAAAAGCCCCGCCAGCGCGGGGCTTTTTTGTTGCCTGGGGCCGACCACTGGCCCGACGTTCGCGTCCCGGAGCCCGTCGCCACCGTGGCGATGCCGTGGCTGTGCGGGCCGGGTTGGGCCGTCGCGGTAACCGTGGCAGTGGCGTGAGCCTGCCCAAGGTGGGGTGCCACGAAGCGTCGAAAGCCGTGGGTGCCGGATTCCCGAAGTCCCCGGGCTGTCGGCCAATGCAATACGTGGTCGCCATGGCACCTGCACCCCTGCTGCCGGTGGGCGGACGCGAGCCTGTCGGACCATGGCTGCCACCGCAGCTTCCGGCCGGTGCGCGCCGGGTTTGCGCAGCCTGCATCCCGGCGACCGGATGGCCAGACCGGCAGGGCCTGCGCGCTTACCGCCTGAGCGGTCGGATCAGTCGGCGTGCGTGTCCGCGGTCACCCGCACCTCGAACAGCCGCGGCGTGCGCCTGCCGGGGTGGGCGACGAACTCCACCCGCGCCCCATCGCCACGCAGCGCGGACGCCGCCGCGGCCGGCAGCGCGATTTCCTCCACCACCAGGTCATCGCGGCCCTTGCCGTCGAGGACGATGCTGCCGAGCTTGCGGCCGTCCAGCAACACGTCCATCCCGGCCTGCCACTCGCCGCCGAATACGGTCAGCTGCAGCGCCAGCGCGCTGCCGTCGGCGATGGCGGGTCGGCGGGCGCGCAGCAGGTAGGAGAAGCGCTCGCCCGCGTCGCGCCAGGGGCGGCCGAGCATGTTGCCGGTCCGGCTGTCCTGGCCCTGGTAGGCGTGGTCGACCTCGGGCTGCTGCTCGCCGGGCTGGACGTGGTCCAGCGTGCGCGCTTCCAGGGCCTGACGCTCGCGCTCGGCCGCTTCGATCGCCGCGACCACGGCCGGGAACTCGGCGGGCGTGGTGGTGCGCCAGTACGACATGTAGCGCGCGTCGTGAATGCGGTGCAGCGGCTCCAGGCGCAGGCCGCGGAAGCCCTGCGGCCGCACCAGCGCGTCGGCGCTGAACATCAGCGCCTCACCCGCGACGGCAGTGATGCCCGCGGCCAGCGACCCACGCGCGCCGACCAGCATCGGTGCCTGGTCCAGCGGCAGGTACGGCCCCGGCGCGATATGGCTGCCGCGGCCGTCATCGGCGACCAGGCCCTGCAGCTCTTCCTCGCCGGTACGTGCGGCCAGCATCAGCGGACCATGCATCACCGCGACCCAGTCCGGGCCGTCGGGCAGGGGCTCGATGCGGGTGGTCATGGGCAGTTCCAGCTCCACGCGGTCTCCGTCGCGCCACTGCCGCTCGATCCGCGCATACGAGGACGGCCTGGACTCGACCGGCCAGGGCCGGCCGTTGACCTTCACCCGCAGAGGCCCCTCCAGCCAGTGCGGATGGCGCAGCTCCAGCGCGAACACCTGCGGGGTCGCCAGGCTGATCTGCAGCTCGCTGCGGGCCACCTCCGGGAAGCGGGTGCGCTGGTGCAGCACCACGCCGCGTTCGCGCCAATCCAGGCGCGAATCCAGGTACAGGTTCACCCGCAGCACATCGGCGTCGTGCGCATAGACGAACGCGCCGTGGCGGCCGTGGTTCTCCATGCCGGTGCCGACACAGCACCAGAAGCACTCGGTGGGCTGCGAGTACACCCGGTAATGGCGCGGGCGGATCGGGGTGAAGTAGACCAGCCCGCCGTGCTCCGGATGCTGGGTGGAGAGGATGTGGTTGAACAGCACCCGCTCGTAGAAATCCGCATGCCGCGGATCCGGGCGCAGCCGCTCCAGCAGCATCGTCAGGCGCAGCATGTTGTAGCTGTTGCAGGTATCCGGGCCCTCGCGCGAGGCGAGCATGCCGCTGTAGTCGCCGGCCGGGTTGAAATGCTCGCGGGTGCTGTTGCCGCCGAAGGCGATGCTCCGGTGCAGGGCCACGCGCTCCCAGAAGAAGCGCGCCGCGTCGATCCACTCCGCATCGTTGTCCAGCTCGCCGATGCGGGCGAATCCGATGACCTTGGGGATCTGGGTGTTGGCGTGCAGGCCGTCGAGGGCGTCCTCCCGCCGCAGCAGCGGGTCGAGGATGGCGCGGTGCGAGAAGCGGCGTGCCAGCGCCAGGTAGCGGCGATCGCCGGTGATGGCGTAGACGTCGGCCAGCACCTCGTTCATGCCGCCGTGCTCGGTGTCCAGCACGCGCTGCAGCTGCGCCTCGTCGAGGTGGGCGACCAGGTCGCCGGCCCAGTCGGCCATCCCGACGAGGACCTCGCGCGCCTGGGCATTGCCGTACAGCAGCCACGCATCACGCAGGCCGGCGAAGGTCTTGTGCAGGTTGTAGAACGGCACCCAGGCGCCTTCCAGCGAGAACGACTCGGCCTGGAAGTCACCGCTGGCGATGCGGTTCCACAGCGTGCGCCCGTTGGGCACGCCGCCGACATAGCCGTCGCCGTTGGCGCGCTGGACCTGGGCCAGCGCATCGACCATGTAATCCAGCCGCCGGCGCATGCCTGCATCGCCCTGCGCGGCCTGCTGCGCCAGGGCGGACAGGTAATGGCCGGCGCTGTGCCCGTCCAGGCCCATCGATTCCCAGTTCGGATATTTCGGCGCGGGCGAGGGCAGGCCGGCCTCGATCCGGAACGGCGCCAGCAGCCGGTCCACGTCCAGTGCCGCCAGGTAGTCCAGGTTCAGTGCGCTGGAGCGGGCAAACATGCCTTCGCCCAAGGCCACGTCGGCCAGCGGGAAGAGCTGCAGCGGCCCGCGCGGCGGGCTGGCGGCAGCGGGCAGGGACAGCGCCGGCAGGGCAGGCAGGAGGGCGCCGGCACCGAGAGCGGCGATGAAGTGGCGGCGGCTCAGCGAGGCGCCAGCCCCGGTGTCGGATGCGGCCATGCGAGCCATTCCTCCAGTGGTCGGTTCCGGCGGCAGCGACGCCGCCGGAGGCAGGTATCAGGGCACGCGGGGCG
>JAEWAG010000334.1 GCA_023391775.1 Pseudomonadota bacterium
CTCCCCACCATTGACAAGACCCCCGGCCAGCCTTAAATTACGCGGCTCTTGTCGCCCTGCGCCAAGACACCTGCCCAGGTGGCGGAATTGGTAGACGCACTAGTTTCAGGTACTAGCGGGTAAAACCGTGGAGGTTCGAGTCCTCTCCTGGGCCCCAGACACCGGCCTTCGGGCCTGACAGAAGACCCCGCTCCGGCGGGGTCTTCTGCGTTCCGGCTACGCCAGCCACCGATCGCCCCTGCCGCGTCGGGAAGATGTTGACAGCCTGCGGCGGCTCCCCCAGAATTGCCGGTCTGCGCCGCCCAGGTGGCGGAATTGGTAGACGCACTAGTTTCAGGTACTAGCGGGTAAAACCGTGGAGGTTCGAGTCCTCTCCTGGGCACCAACGGCGCAGCGGCCTCACGGCCACCGACAAGAACCCCGCCTCGCAGCGGGGTTTTTTCGTTAGAGGGCCCGCAGACAGTGGGCATCACCACAAGCCCTGCCATCCGGTTGGCTAGGATGCGGGTCTCCGCAGGGGATGCATTGGCATGGACCCACAACAGATCGTCTTCCTCGTGATCCTCGGCACGGCGCTGGCCCTGTTCGTCAGCGGGCGCATGCGGGTCGACGTGGTGGCGATGCTGACCCTGCTGGCACTGGCGTTCACCGGCATCCTCGATTCGCGCCAGGTGCTGGCCGGGTTCTCCAGCGAGCCGGCGATCATCGTCGCGGCGGTGTTCGTGCTGTCGGCCGGGCTTTCGGCCACCGGCATCACCGACCGCATCGGCAGCGCCATCGGCAGCGCCGCCGGCGGCAGCGAATGGCGCACGATCGCCGTGGTGATGCCGGCCACGGCCGTGCTGGCCGCGTTCTCGCACCACGTCATGGTCACGGCGATGATGCTGCCGATCATGATGAAGCTGGCCCGCGAGCGGCAGCTTGCAGCCTCGCGCCTGCTGATGCCGATGTCGCTGGCCGCCTCGCTCGGCACCACCCTCACCCTGTTCAGCGCCCCGGCCTTCCTGCTGGCCAGCGACCTGCTCAAGCGCGCCGACGGCGAGGGCCTGGACATCTTCGCCATCACCCCGATCGGCGCGGTGCTGGTCGTGCTGGGCACGGTCTACATGCTGCTGGGCCGCTGGCTGCTGCCGCGCCGGGAAGGCGAGGCGCAGCAGACCGATGCCATGCGCCTGGAGCGCTACTACACCGAGCTGCTGGTCGAGCAGGACTCGCCGTGGGTCGGCCGCACCCGCGCCCAGTTCGAGCAGGCCTTCTCCGAGCGCCTGCAGGTGGTGGACTGGCTGCGCCACGGCATCCGCCGCCGGCGCCAGGCCGGCGACAGCCCGCTGGCGGCCGGCGACGTGCTGCTGGTGCGCGCGCCGCCGGACGAGATCGCCTCGATCAAGGACGAACCGGGCCTGGCCCTGCACGCGGTGGCCAAGTACGGCGACACCCCGCGCGAGGGCGGCCAGGCCGAGCTGCTGGGCGACGAGCTGCTGGTGCAGGCGGTGGTCGCGCCGCACTCGGAGTTTATCGGCCGCAGCGTGGCCGACATCGATTTCCTGCGCACCCTGGGCGTGGTGGTGGTCGGGCTGTGGCGGCGCGAGGGGTGGCTGCACGGCGAGCTGTCGGAGATGCGCCTGGAGGAAGGCGACCTGCTGGTCCTGTGGGGCCGGGAGACGGACATCCAGCCGCTGGCCACCCACCACGGCTTCATGATGCTCATGCCCTTCCAGGGCCATGCCCGCACCCGCCGCCGCGCGCCGCTGGCGCTGGGGATCATGGCCGCCACGGTGGTGGCCGCAGCCACCGGGCTGCTGGCGCCCCAGGTGGCGTTCCTGGCCGGGGCGGTGGCGATGGTGCTGTGCCGCTGCGTGCCGATCGAGGAGGCCTACCAGCAGATCGACGTGCGCATCTTCGTGATGATCGCCGGGGTGATCCCGCTGGGCATCGCCATGGAGCAGACCGGCACCGCCCAGGCCGTGGCCGACCTGCTCATGGCCCATGCCGCGCAATGGCCGGTGTTCGTGCTGCTGCTGGTGATGTTCTGGACCGCGGCCCTGCTGACCCAGATCCTGTCAGACGCGGCCACGACGGTGCTGCTGGCGCCGATCGCGCTGGCCCTGGCCCAGTCGCTGGATCTGCCGCCGGTGCCGTTCGTGGTGTGCATTGCCATGGGCGCGGTGGCCTCGTTCCTGACCCCGATCGGGCACCACGGCAACCTGCTGATCCTCAATCCGGGCCGCTACACCTTCGGCGACTTCCTGCGCGTCGGCGTGCCGCTGACCGCGGGCATCAGCCTGGCCACGGCGTGGATGGCCCGTGCGCTGTGGCTGGGCGGCCCGCTGCTGCCGGGCGGCGCCGGCTGAGCAGGCGCCAGCGGCGGGCGGCGCACGGGTAGAATCCTGCCCCTGTCCCGCCGCAGTGCCCTGCAATGACCGAAACGATCCGCCCCGCCTTCCACGGCTTCGAACAGATCCCGCTGCGCGAGTACGCCGAGCGCGCGTACCTGGACTATTCGATGTACGTGGTCCTGGACCGTGCGCTGCCTTTCATCGGCGACGGCCTGAAGCCGGTGCAGCGGCGCATCGTCTACGCGATGAGCGAGCTGGGGCTGGGTGCCACGGCCAAGCCGAAGAAGTCGGCCCGCACCGTCGGCGACGTGATCGGCAAGTACCACCCGCATGGCGACAGCGCCTGCTACGAGGCGCTGGTGCTGATGGCCCAGCCTTTCTCCTACCGCTACCCGCTGATCGAGGGCCAGGGCAACTTCGGCTCTTCCGACGACCCCAAGTCGTTCGCGGCCATGCGCTACACCGAATCCAAGCTCACCCCGATCGCCGAGGTGCTGCTCGGTGAGCTGGGCCAGGGCACGGTGGACTGGGTGCCCAACTTCGACGGCACCATGGAAGAGCCCAGCTGGATGCCGGCGCGGCTGCCGCACCTGCTGCTCAACGGCACCACCGGCATCGCGGTGGGCATGGCCACCGACGTGCCGCCGCACAACCTCAACGAGGTCGTCAGCGCCTGCGTGCGCCTGCTGGACGACCCGGAAGCCAGCGTCGCCGACCTGTGCGAGCACGTGCGCGGCCCGGATTACCCGACCGAGGCGGAGATCATCACCCCCGCCGCCGACCTGCGCGCGATGTACGAGACCGGCAACGGCAGCGTGCGCGCCCGCAGCACCTGGCAGAAGGAGAGCGGCAACTTCGTCGTCACCGCCCTGCCCTACCAGGTCTCGCCGTCAAAGGTGATCGAGCAGATCGCCGCGCAGATGCGCGCCAAGAAGCTGCCCTGGCTGGAGGACATCCGCGACGAGTCCGACCACGCCAACCCGACCCGCATCGTGCTGGTGCCGCGCTCCAACCGGGTCGACGGCGAGCAGCTGATGGGCCACCTGTTCGCGACCACCGACCTGGAGAAGAGCTACCGGGTCAACCTCAATGTCATCGGCCTGGACGGCAAGCCGTCGGTCAAGAACCTGCGCACCCTGCTGGACGAGTGGCTGGTGTTCCGCACCGACACCGTGGTGCGCCGGCTCAAGCACCGCCAGGAAAAGGTCGAGCGCCGCCTGCACCTGCTGGAAGGCCTGCTGGTCGCCTTCCTCAACCTGGACGAGGTGATCCGCATCATTCGTACCGAGGACGAGCCGAAGCCGGCGCTCATCGCCCGCTTCGGCCTGAGCGAGGACCAGGCCGACTACATCCTCGAGACGCGCCTGCGCCAGCTGGCGCGGCTGGAAGAAATGAAGATCCGCGGCGAGCAGGAGGAGCTTGCCGCCGAGCTCGAGCGCCTGGTCGCCACCCTCGGCAGCCGCACCCGGCTGAAGAAGCTGGTCAAGGACGAGCTGCTGGCCGACGCGAAGAAGTTCGGCGACGCGCGCCGCTCGCCGCTGGTCCAGCGCGAGGCCGCGCACGCCATCGACGAGACCGAGCTGGTGCCCAGCGAGCCGGTGACCGTGGTGCTGTCGCAGAAGGGCTGGGTGCGTGCGGCCAAGGGCCACGATGTCGACGCGGCGGGCCTGTCCTACCGCGAAGGCGACGCCCTGCTCGGGGCGGTGCGCGCGCGCAGCACCTGGCAGGTGGCCTTCCTCGACTCGCAGGGCCGCAGCTACTCGACCCTGGCCCACGGCCTGCCCTCGGCCCGCGGCAACGGCGAGCCGCTGACCGGGCGCTTCTCGCCCGCCGCCGGTGCCGGCTTCGTGGCCCTGGCCAGTGGCGAGAACGACATGCGCTTCGTGCTGGCCTCCTCGCACGGCTACGGCTTCGTCACCCGCTTCGAGAACCTCACCGGCCGCAACAAGGCCGGCAAGGCCATGATCAACCTGGGCACCGGCGCGGACGTGCTGCAGCCGGCCCCGGTCGGCAACCCGGCCACCGACCGCATCGTGGCGGTCACCAGCGCCGGCCACCTGCTGGCGATCCCGGCCAGCGAACTGCCCGAGCTGGACAAGGGCAAGGGCAACAAGCTGATCGACATCCCGCGCGCCAAGCTCGGCACCGAGCGCGTGGTGGCGGTGGCCGCGGTCGGTCCGGCGCAGAAGCTGCAGGTGCTCAGCGGGCAGCGCACCATGACCCTGTCCTTCAAGGACCTGGATGCCTACCTCGGCGCGCGCGCGACCCGCGGCGGGTTGCTGCCGCGGGGGTGGCAGAAGGTCGACGGACTGGACGTCGAGTAAGGCGTCGTGACCCGCTGCCGCGGCGCGTCGCGCGCCGTCGCAGGCGTCTGACGCAAGGGCGCCGCAGAAGGTCGGCCGGCAGGATGTCGGGCAAGGCATCGCGGCCTGCCGCCGCCGTCCGGGCGCCGTCCCGGGATTGATGGACTGCAGGCGGACCGGCCTGCGGCCCCGCACTGGAGAGCTCGATGGAAGCCGACTACTGGCTGCAGCGCTGGCACGAGGGACGCACCGGGTTCCACCGCGACGACGTGATGCCGCTGCTGCAGCGGCACTGGCCGGCGCTGGAACTGGCCGCCAACGCGCCGGTGTTCGTGCCCCTGGCGGGCAAGACCCTGGACATGCACTGGCTGGCCGCCCAGGGCCACCCGGTGCTCGGCTGCGAACTGTCACCGCTGGCGGTGGAAGCCTTCTTCGCCGAGGCCGGCCTCGAGCCGCAGCGCGAACGGGACGGGGACGGCCTGCATCACCGCAGCGGCCGCATCGACCTGCTGCTGGGCGACGTGTTCGCCCTGTCCGGCACGACCCTGGCGCGCCTGCGCGGGGTCTACGACCGCGGCGCGCTGATCGCCCTGCCGCCGCCGATGCGCCGGCGCTACGTGGAGGAGGTCTACGGCCGCCTGCCCTCCGGCTGCCGCGGCCTGGTGATCACCCTGGAATACCCGCAGGCGGAAAAGCAGGGCCCGCCGTTTTCCGTGCCGGAGGCGGAGGTGCGTGCCCTGTTCGCCGGCTGGGACGTGCAGCTGCTGGAACGCCGCGACATCCTGGCCCAGCAGCCGAGCTTCATCGCCGAGGGCGTCACCGCCCTGTCCACCGCGGCCTGGGGCCTGCGCCGGCGATAGCCGGGGCCACCGCCGCGCTGGCCGCGCCTCAGCCGTGGGCCGGGGCGCCGTTGCCGTCGATCCTGGCCAGCTGGTAGTTCTCCAGGCCGATCATGCGGATCAGGCGCAGCTGCTGCTCCAGCCACCAGGCGTGGTCTTCCTCGGTGTCCTTGAGCTGGGCCAGCAGCATGTCCCGGCTCACATAGTCCTGCTTGTCCTCGCACAGCTTCATCGCCGCGGCGAGGTTGGCACGCACCTCGTACTCGACCCTCAGGTCGGCCTCGAGCATCTCAACCACGGTGGTGCCGGGGGTAAACGGGTGCGGACGCATGTCCGGCTCGCCTTCCAGGAACAGGATCCGGCGCAGGATCGCGTCCGCGTGCTCGGTCTCCTCCTGCATCTCGTGGTCGATGCGCTGGTACAGCGCCTGCAGCCCGAGGTCCTCGTAGCGGCGTGAGTGCAGGAAGTACTGGTCGCGCGCGGCCAGCTCGCCGCGCAGCAGCTCCTTGAGGCAATCGATGACTTCGGGATGGCCTTTCATGCCGGGGTTTCCTGGGGGGACTGGCGGGCAGTGTGCCGGAACCGGCGCCGCCATGTTCCAATCGGAATCAGTCGCAGTTGCAGCCGCGTTTGCAGGCGACCCCCGCCGCCAAGCGGCCCTGACGGATGAGCTCCATGCGCAAATGGTTGCTGCGTGCCTCCGGCGCGCTGTTGCTGGTAATCCTGGTCCTGGCCGGCGCCGCCTGGCTGCTGCTGCGCGCCAGCCTGCCGCAGCTCGGCGGCGAACTGGCCATGCCGGGCCTGGAGGCGCCGGCGTCGGTGCAGCGCGATGTCCTGGGCATCGTCACCATCGACGCGGCCAACGCCACCGACGCGGCGCGTGTCCTGGGCTATGTCCACGCGCAGGAACGCTACTTCGAGATGGACCTGATGCGCCGCAGCGCCGCCGGCGAGATGGCGGCCCTGTTCGGCCCGCGCGCCGTGGAGCTGGACCGCAGCCGTCGCGTGCACCGCCTGCGCGCCCGCATCGAGGCCGACCTGGCGGGCTTTGCCGGCGCTCGCATGCCGCAGCTGCAGGCCTACGC
>JAEWAG010000391.1 GCA_023391775.1 Pseudomonadota bacterium
CCACGCAACCGGCCCCGTGGATCGCGCCGCTGCAGCGCCAGGTCGAGGCGATCGACGCGGCGATGCCCGGCGACTTCGGCGTCTACGTGCGCCGCAACGGGCCCGCCGGCCAGGCCGGCGAGCTGGACCTGGGCGAGGGCCGCGCCTGGTATCTGTCCTCCACCATCAAGGTGCCGGTCGCGGTGGCGGTGCTGGAGGCGGTCGATGCGGGCCGGCTCTCGCTGGACGACGAGCTGGAGCTGACCGCCGCCGACTTCGTCGACGGCTCCGGCGACATGCTCGACCATGCGCCGGGTGAGCGCTTCAGCATCGCCACCCTGCTCGGCAAGTCGCTGCGTGACAGCGACAGCACCGCCACCGACATGCTGATCCGCCGGATCGGCGAAGACTGGCTCAACGCACGCGTGGAAGCCTGGACCGGGGGCGGCTTCGGCCGCATCACCACCATCCTGCAGGTGCGCTACGACGCCTACGGCGCGCTGCATCCGCAGGTGGCGGACCTGGACAACGCGCAGCTGCTGGCGCTGCGCCAGGCCGAGGCGGGCGAGCCGCGGCTGCAGGCCCTGGCCCGCGAGCTGGGCGTGCCGCGCCAGGCGCTGGGCGATGCGACCCTGGAGCAGGTATTCGAGGACTACTACGCGCGCGGCCTGAACTCGGCCACCCTGCCGGCCTTCGGCCTGCTGCTGGAACGGCTTGCCGCCGGCGAGCTGCTCTCGCCGCAGTCCACCGCACTTCTGCTGGACCACATGCGCCAGATCAGCACGGGCTCGCGGCGCATCCAGGCCGGGCTGCCGCCGCAGGCGGACTTTGCCCAGAAGACCGGCACCCAGCAGCAGCGCGCCTGCAACGTCGGCATCCTCGACCCGGAACGCGGCCGCGATGGCGCCACGGTGGTGGTGGCCTGCGCGGAGCGCTTCGGCGAACTGGCCCAGGCCGAACAGGCCTTCCAGGACTTCGGCCGCGCCCTCGCCGCGAGCACCTCGCCCTAGCACCCACACCGTCCGCATGGCCCGTCCCTCTCCCGCAAAGCTGCGCCGCCACCTTGAACGCCTGCAGGAAAGCCTGCCGGCGGCGATGGTGAAGCGCTTCGTCGAGGCCGACCTGATGACCCAGGCCGCCTCGCTGTCCTTCTACACCCTGCTGTCGCTGGCACCGCTGCTGGTGCTGCTGCTGTGGCTGACCGCCTCGCTGTACCCCCCGGCACAGCAGTCGCTGGTGGACCAGATCGGCGCGCTGGCCGGCGAACAGGCCGCGGCGGTGGCCGCCACGGTGATCCGCAACGCCGATGCGCAGCCGGACGTGGGCTCGCTGGCGGGGCTGTGGAGCACCGCGCTGCTGTTCGTCGGCGCCACCGTGGTATTCGCCCAGCTGCAGGGCGCGCTGAACCTGATCTTCCGCACCGGCGGCGAGAAGCTTGGCGGGATCGGCGCCTGGCTGCGCAAGCGTGTGTTCTCGCTGGGCGTGGTGCTGGCGCTGGGCTTTTTGCTGATCGTGTCGATGATCGCCACCACCGCGCTGCAACTGGTATTCGCCCAGCTGCCCTCGCTGCTGCCGGCGGTGGGCTACGTGACCACCCTGCTGCTGTATTCGATGGCCTTCGCCTTCCTCTACCACTACCTGCCCGACCGCCGGGTGGACTGGCGCCAGGCCTGGCTGGGCGGCGTGATCACCGCCTGCCTGTTCGCCCTGGGCCGCTACCTGATCGGCCTGTACCTGGCCCAGGCCGCTCCCGGCAGCGCCTATGGCTCGATGGGCGCGCTGGTCCTGCTGCTGATGTGGATGTACTACGCGGCGCTGGTGTTCTTCGCCGGCGCGCTGATCACCGCGGTGATCGACGAGCGCATGCATGCGCGGCGGCGGCTGCAGAAGGCCGGCATCCGCGACCCGGAGGCCGCTGCGGCACGCGGCGGCGGCGGCGCCGCAGTCGCTTCCGGAGACGACGGGCGGCCACGGCTTCCGGGCTGAACGCGGGCGTGGGAACACAGCGCCGCGGGCACCGGAACACCACGGCCGCCACATCGACAGCACCCGCGGGGCCGCCGGGTGGCATCCTATTGGGATGGCCCGCCTCCCCGACGCGTTCATCGACGACCTGCTCGCGCGCTCCGACATCGTCGAGATCGTGGGCGCGCGCGTGCCGCTCAAGCGCAAGGGCCGCGAATACACCGCGCCCTGCCCGTTCCACGACGAGCGCACGCCGTCGTTCTACGTCTCGCCGACCAAGCAGTTCTACCACTGCTTCGGCTGCGGCGCGCACGGCACCGCGATCAGCTTCCTGATGAACTACGACCGCCTCGAGTTTCTCGACGCGGTCGACGAACTGGCCCGGCGCGCCGGCATGGAAGTCCCGCGCGAGGCGCGCAACGAGGCCCAGGACAATGACCTGCGCGACCAGTACGCGGCGCTGGACGCGGCCGCCCGCCTGTACCAGCGGCAGCTGGCGGAGAGCCAGCGCGCGCGCGACTACCTGGACGGCCGCGGCGTGGACGCCGACACCCGCGCCCGCTTCGCCATCGGCTACGCCGCCGACGGGTACTCCACGCTCAAGGACGCACTGGGCACCGACCCGCGCCGGCTGAAGCTGCTCGAGCGCACCGGCATGCTTTCGAAGAACGACCGCGGGCACGTCTACGACAAGTTCCGCGACCGGGTGATGTTCCCGATCCACGACCGGCGCGGCCGGGTGATCGCCTTCGGCGGCCGTGTCCTGGACAAGGACGCCAGCCCCAAGTACCTCAACTCCCCGGAAACGCCGCTGTTCCACAAGGGCCGCGAACTGTACGGACTGTGGCAGGCGCGCCAGGCCAACCAGAAGCTGGAGCGGCTGATCGTGGTCGAGGGCTACATGGACG
>JAEWAG010000393.1 GCA_023391775.1 Pseudomonadota bacterium
GCGCTGCGCCGGCGGCTGCGGGACCGGCTGCGGCCTTGGTTCGGGTTGTTCCGGCTGCGGGTCTGGATCAGCCGCCAGCAGCAGCCTGTCCGGGTCCAGCAGTTCCTGCGGATCCAGCCGGCGCACCGGCGCCGGCGGCAATGGCGGCGGCGTGGCCTGCAGTTCTTCCGGTTGCGGCGGGTCCGGCTGCGGCTGGCCGATGAAGTCCACCCGGATGCGCCCACCACTGGCCGCGCCCAGGGGGTCGGTGAACACCGGCGGCGGCTTGGCCCACATCAGGATCGCCAGCATCAGCACGTGCAGCAGAGCACTGGCCAGGGCGGCCAGCCAGGGCTGCAGGCGCTCGATCCGGGGCCGTGCCGGGGGCGTGGAAACGCGGGATTCGCTCATGCCGCCGCGGGGGCGTGGAAGGTGCTGGCCCGCATGCGGGGGAAACGTCCTGGTCCAGGGAGCGCCATCCTAACGTCGCAGGCGCCCGCGGGTGTGGCCAGGAGCTGCCGCGGGCGCCATCGGGTCAGGGGGCCGCGCGCGGTGCGTCAGTCCTTCAATGCGGGCGACTCCGGCAGCAGCGCGCCCAGGATCGGCTTCACCCAGGCCTGCTTCTGGAAATCGTAGGCAATGAAGGCGCTGGAGAACTGCCAGTACGCCCAGGCGAAGCCGCGGGCCTCGGCGGCGCGGGCGATGGTGGAGGTCCACAGCACCCGGTCCTGCTCCGGACCGCGGTCGTAGGCGCCGAACTCGCCCAGGAACACCGGCCGGTCGTTCGCTTCGGCCCATGCCTTGACCTGGTCGAAATCCCTGTCGACCTGGGCGATCTGCTCCGGGCTGCCGAAGCGCACGCCGCTCAGTTTCGAGAACTGCTCCTCCACCCAGCTGGCGCCCTGGTGGGTGAAGTCGAAGGGCTCGTAATAGTGGAAGGTCACGATCAGGTGGCGGTCGTCCTCCGGCAGCTGCAGCTTGTCCAGGTAGCGGAAGCTGTTCCAGCTGGCCGGCCCGACCACCACGTTGCGGGTCGGGTTGGTCCTGCGCACCACCGCCAGCAGCTGCGGCAGCAGCCTGTTCCAGGCGTGCTCGTCGAGCTGGCCATGCGGCTCGTTGAGCAGCTCGAACATCAGCGAATCCGGCTGGTCGGCGTAGCGGGCGGCCAGCTGCTCCCACACCTTCTGCAGCTTCGTCGTGCAGCTGGCCGCGTCCTCGGCGCAATCCATGAAGTCGTGCACGTCCAGGATCATCTGCAGCTCATGGTTCCGCCCCCAGGCCACGACCTGGTCCAGCTTTTCCAGCCACTGCGGGGCCAGGCGTCCCTGCCCATCCATGTGCGGGAAGGTGAACAGGACCACGCGCACGGTGCTGAAGCCGGCCTCGCGGATCGCGCGGAAGTGCGCCTCGCGGTAGTTGCCCTGCTCGCCGGGCTTCCAGTAGTCGTCGTAGCCCAGCACGTTGATGCCGGCGCCCATGCGGGCCACCTGCTCATGCGCCGTCAGCGGCGTGGTGGCTGCTTCCGCGTGCGCATGCGCGCCCGCCAGCATCATGCAAAGGCCCAGCAACATCGCCCTGCCCTTCATCGGCCTGCTCCCTGTCCGGTGGAAGACCCAAACCTAGCCGGTGACGGCAGTGGCGGACAATGCGCGCCGCGTCATCGCCGGCGTTACCAGCGGCTGCGCTTCATTCGCGCGGGCATCGCGCCCTGGGGCAGCTTGCGCGTGGCAACGGCCACCACCACGGCCGCCGAAAGCACGGTGCCGACCACCAGCCCGGCGACGGCGAGCAGGCCGCCGGTGGAGATGGCCACCCTCGCCCGCAGCGAGGCCGAACCGGCGCGTGCGCGCAGCACCGCCGTGTGCATCGGGGCATCGGTCGTGCTGCGCAGGCTGCGTTCGTGTCCGGCCATCGTCCGGGCTCCTGGGTCGGTTCGGGGCGGCCATGGTGACGGTGGCGGCGTGAACGGCGCGCGGCCTCCACCGGGGCCTCACCGGCCGCTCGACAGCATCTGCCCAGGACACGAGCGGAGCCTGGCATGACCCCATCCCGAACACGCGGCCCGGACCGCAACGACCAGCGCGGCCAGCATGCGGCGGTGCGCCTGCCGGGCCTGTCGATCGACGGCTACAGCCTGGCCCTGCCGGACCCGGAAGGCGACGGCTTCCTGGGCGACCGCGCCAGCCAGACCGCCTTCCGCGAGCTGATCGGGCGCGCGCGCCGGGACCATCTTGCCGGCCGGGATCCGTTCGGTCGCCGCGGCTCCAGGACGCTGGGCAAGGACGAGATCGACCTGGTGCTCGTGGGTGGCGGCGCCGATGCCTCGCATGCCCTGCACCTGGCGGTGGAGGAGTACGCGCGGCAGCTGTGCTACGTGGTGCAGGTGTTCATGGCCCAGGCCGACTGGGCCGGTGTGCAGCGGATCATCATCGGTGGCGGCTTTCCCGAGCACGAGGCCGGCAGCCTGGCCATGCGCCGCGCCATCCGCCTGCTGGAGCTGTCGCAGACCGGCGTCAGCCTGGTGGCCCTGCGCCACGACCCGGACGAGGCCGGCCTGCTGGGCTGGTCGGTGCTGGTGCCTGACGAGGTGCATGACTACGACGCGTTCCTGGCGGTGGACGTCGGCGGCACCAAGCTGCGCTGCGGCATCGTCCGCCACGGGCTGCGCCGTGATGCCAGCGGCGGCAGCGGCAAGGTGCTGGAGAGCCTGGTCTGGCGCCACGCCGACGACCGCCCCAGCCGCGGCCAGGCGGTGCGCCGCACGGCGGCCATGCTCAATGCGCTGGCGGCGTTCGCGCGCACCCAGCGGATCCGCCTGGCCCCGTTCGTCGGCGTGGCCTGCCCCGGCACGGTGGAGGCGGATGGCTCGCTGTCGGCGGGTGCGCAGAACCTGCCCGGCAACTGGGAACATCCCTTCAACCTGCCCGACGCACTGGGCGCGCACCTGGACCGGGTGGAGGGCCGGGAACCGGTCGTGGTCATGCACAACGACGCGGTGATCCAGGGCCTGAGCGAACTGGACCGCATGGCCGACGTCCGCCGCTTCGCGGTGCTGAACATCGGCACCGGGCTGGGCAACGCGACCTATACCCGGCGCTGAGCGCCGCCTGCCCTCGCGGCGGCCGCCCCGCCGGCGCTAGCCGAACAGCACCGGTGCGGCGTGGTCCATGAAGATGCGCAGGGTGACCGGACCGACACCACGGAAGGCCAGCAGCCGCTGCTCGAAATCGCCGCGCCCCCGGCTGGTCTCCCAGACGGCGAGGATGCGGCCGCCGTAGTCCTGCTCCAGGTGCCGGCAGAGCTGGTGCAGCAGGGTGGCGGTGGACTGGTCGTAGCGACGGTAGCCGCCCTCGCCGAGCATCCGCACCAGCTGTCCGCGGCTGCAGGCGCACAGCTGCGTGGCCGTCTCGCAGCCGTGGTCGCGGTAGATGACGGACCAGGTCCGCACCGCCGCGGCCTGGCTGATCCGCTTGCCGGCGAGGAAGCTGGCGAGGAACCAGCCGAACAGCGCCGGCTCGTCATCGTCCCGCAGCTCCAGCCCCAGGTCGGCCGGCTGCAGGCGCGGACGCGCGCGTGCCCGTGGCTTCAGGGGCCGCACTGCCATTGGCCGGGCACGTTGTGTGGCGTCGCCGCTACCGCCCCGTGCACCACCAGCTCGGCCGGAACCGGTGGCGATTCGCCCCGCCCGACCGGAGGCCCCACGGGCACGACCTCGATCACCAGGCCCGCGCCCTGGAAACGCGTGCCCTGCAGCATCGCGTCGAAGCCGCCCGGCGCGGTGACGGTGTGCATCCGGCCGGCCACGCGCACCATGCCGCGCGCCGGCTCGCTGCTGGCCACATCGCCGCGCGCCAGCAGCAGGGTCTGGCCGCCATCGATGAAGGCACAGGCCAGCTCCCCGGGCAACGAAGCAGCCTCCAGTTCCGCCAGCGACAACGCCTGCAGTGCGACCGGCGCGGTCCCATCCGGCGCCTCTTGCGGTGTGCGGGTCAGCACCTCGGCATCCCCCGGTGCACCGGCGCGTCGGGACTCGTGGTCCTGGCATCCCGAGGCTGCCAGCACGGCAAGCAGGCCGGCCGCCAGCGGCGGTCGCAGCCGACTGAACGTGGCATGGCGCGGGCTCATGGCGCTGTCTCCGTGCGGGGCGCGCTGATGGGCTGCGGCACGCGCAGTGGCTCGCCGCTGGCGGCATCGAAGAACGGCGAATGCTGCTGCCGACGCAGCTTTGCGCCGAGCAGGCCGATCGCAGTGCCGGCTACTGCCCGCGCCAGGGCCATGGGCGTGGCCCGGACCGGGGCGGTGGCCGAACGCTGGTGCGCCACGGCGCGGGCCGGCGGGCCGGCGACCTCGCCAAGGCGCAGCGAGTCCATCGTGCCTGCGGCGAGCGTGGCGAACACCGGCCTTGCACGGGCGCCGGTGTTGGCCAGCGGGGTGCGGCAGCAGGCCGCGTACCAGCGCAGCACCTTGCCGCTGAGGGTCGCGCAGGCCACCTGCTCCTGCCCGCTCTGGAACCTGAGCAGGCCGGGGGTGATCACCACCACGTCGGTCCCGCCGCATTCGTCCAGCAAATCCGGTGTACCCAGCCAGCGCGCCCATGCCTGGCAGTCGCGGCAATAGCAGCTCACGCGTGCATGGATGGCCGACGCCTCCAGCACGCCCCTGACCTGCCCGCATCGGCATCGCACATCAAGGCCCATGGTTCCGCTCCGGTGGTGGCAAACGCCCGGCGCCCATTCTGGCCCGCGGCGGGGCCGGTCGCGCAAGCGCTGCCGGGGTCAGGCCGCCGGCGCCCGCGCGCGCTCCACCCGGAAGTCGATCGGCTTGTAGCTGAAGTTGTTCGACTGCCCGGCCGAGCATGCGGTCATGGCCACCACCAGCGGCATTTCCGCGCGCAGCCGGATGTGGTCGCCGGGCCTGCTCAGCGGCGGCAGCACCGCGATGCGACCATCCGGCTCCACCGCCACGTGCATGAAGATGTTGAACGCCACCGGCACCCGGTCGCGGCCGATGCCCCACGGCGCCAGCGCCCGCGCCAGGTTGCCCTCGCAGCCCGGTCGGCCTTCCTCCTCGCCGTAGAGCTTCTCGAACATTTCCTTCGAGCATGGCGTCAGGGTGAAATCGTGGCGCCCGCAGGTGTCCTCGAGGATGGTGAACATCACCCGGCTGCGGTTGGAATAGAGCACATCCCCCGTGCTGAGCCACAGCCTGGACGCGTAGTCGATGCTGCGCCCGGACGACAGGTACTCGTCCAGGTCGTCGCGGCAGAACGCGGTCAGGTCGCTGACCTGCTGCCCCATCGGGTCGACCACCACCAGCTCGTCGCCGGCCTCCAGCTCCACCGCATGCCCGGAACACGGTGCGATGCGTACCGTCTCGCCGCCTGCGCTCATTTGGGCCTCCGTACGTGGAACGGGCAGGTCCAGCCGGCCTCGACCTTGCGGCCACTGTACTGGCGCGTCTCGGCCGCGGTGCCGAAGTCGGCCAGGTTCGGGTTGATGCTGCCCTGCAGGGCCGTGTCGCGCTGGCGGGTGGCGGCCTGCATCTTGGCGTAGCGGCCGTCGGCGCGCAGGCGGTCGAACTGGCGGTGGGAGTTGAACACCAGTGCCGGCACCTCGAAGCGTCGCGCCAGGCGCGAGGCGCCGGGGTGCAGGCCGATCACGAAGAACGGATGCCCGCCCAGGCTCAGGCTGAAGCGCGGATCATCCGGGTCGCGGCTCACGTCCGTCGCCCAGGGCGTGCCGCGGCGCGCGTCCAGATCGTGCAGGCGCTGCAGCTGGGACCAGAGCATGGCCTCGAAGCGGCGCTCGTCGGTATCGGCCGGGCCGTCGAACAGGGCTACGAACGAGTGCACCGTGCTGTCGTCCTCCGGCGCGGCGTCGACCCGCGCGGCGAATGCGGTGAGCGCGTCGAGCAGCGGGGCGTCGTTCGCGCGGTCGCCGAGGCGGGCGAACTCATGCGGTTCGATTGCATTGCGCGCCAGCGCGGCCTTGGAGCCGACGCAGGGGAACGCAGGGTTGTCGATGAAGGACAGGAAGCGGGTGCTGAGACCGCCTCCCTGCTGCGGGACAGGGGGCTTGAGGGCAGTGGTTTTCATGGACCGCCACGCTAGCGGGGCGAGCTGGACCGCAGCGTGTAATCCGAGCGCGATGCGCCGTGATGGTCATGACGCGTTCGGGGCCATGACGATGCCGCGAAGCAGGCGCACACGGCGCGTGACGGCGGCTGCCCTTCTGGAAGGCGCCATCAGCCTTTGGCATCGCGCGATCCGGATCGTGAATCGCAGCGCCCGTACGTGCGCACCTCCGCCCTGCCCCGTGGCACTCTCCGGCCCGTATCCAACCGGGGAGTGATGCCGTATGTCTTCAAGTACCTTGTTCCGCCGCCTGATCGTGCTGCTGGCCGCCACCGGCCTGATGGCCGGGCTGGCCGCGCCGCTGGCCGCCGCCGAGCGCCAGACCTTCGTCGTCGTGCACGGTGCCACCGCTGGCGCCTGGGAGTGGAAGCGCACCGGCAAGTTCCTCACCGACGAGGGCCACACCGTCTACCGGGTCACCCTCACCGGCCTGGGCGAGCGCGAACACCTCAACAGCACCGAGGTGGACCTGCAGACCCACATCAACGACGTGGTCAACACCATCCTCTTCGAGGACCTGCACGACGTCGTGCTGACCGGCCACAGCTACGGCGGCATGGTCGTGACCGGGGTGATGAACCGCATTCCCGAGCGGCTGAAGCACGTCGTCTTCCTCGACGCGGCGGTGCCGGAGCACGGGCAGTCGCTGTGGGACATCTTCGGCGCCAACCAGCCGCTGCCGCCGGACCGCTTCAAGGACGGCTTCATGCAGGTGCCGTGGGTCAAGGAAGGCGACAAGCCGCCGTACAGCGTCAAGCACTCGATCAAGTGCTTCAGCCAGCCGGTGTCCTTCGACAACCCGGCCGCCAGGGCGCTGCAGGTGACCTACGTGGCCTTCGTGCCGAAGGACCAGTCCATCGAGGAGCGCTCGAAGACGGACCGCGGCTGGCGCAATGCCGAGGCCCGCGGCTGGAGCATCCGCACCTTCCCCGGCGGCCACGTGGCCCACCAGGAAGACCCCGAAGGCGTGGCCAGGCTGATCGTGGAAGCCGCGGCCAACGACCGCAACCGCAAGTAAGTCGTCGGCGCGGGGCCGGCTGCGGCCGGCTTCCGCGCATCGCGCCGGCTCAGCTGCCGGCGCCCTCGCGGTGGCGGGAGCGGAACGCCGCCACCTTCATCCGGTTGCCGCACAGCGCCATGCTGCACCAGCGGCGGCGGCCGGAGCGGGTCGTGTCCTCGAACACCAGGGTGGAGTCGTGTGCCTCGCAGGCCCGCACCCGTTCCAGGCCCGGCCCTGCCAGCAGCCCGGCCAGGGCGCTGGCGACCGGCTCAAGCAGGCTGGCCTTGCCGTCGTCGCGGCGGCATTCCACCTCGCGTACCCGGCCGGCGTCTTCGTCCAGCTCCAGCACCCGACGGGGCCGTCCCTGCTCGCGGATGCGGTCGACCACCGCCAGGTCGGCGGGCCGCGCCTGGGCCGGCTCGCGCACCAGCCGCGATGCCGCGTCGCGCAGTTCATGGGCCAGGCGTGCCAGCCCTTTCGGCGCCTCGCCGAATCCCTTCTCCAGCAGACCGGCCGCCTGCAGCCAGGCGACCACGTCGGCGTCGCGGCCGAGGGTATCGCGCGCTTCGCCGCCGGTGCCGTAGGCGGTGTTGATGAAGTCCAGCGCCGGATGATCGGCGACGAACAGGAAGGCGGGGGCGGTGTCGGCCATCGGTGTAACCATCTTTTAGCGTTTTGACAGGTTACCCCTCAGGGGTGTAACCTGCAAACTCACCACAAAACGGTTACACCGCCATGACCCCCGTCCTGCGCCTTGCCACCCTCGCCGCCGCCCTCTCCCTCTCCCTCGCCCTGCCCGCGTCCGCGCGCCCGGATGCCGCCGCTGCGCCCGTGATCACGCCCACCGTCGCCTCGACCACGCAGGTGCATTACCGCCACGCCCAGGTCGGCGACGTGCGCCTGTTCTACCGGGAGGCCGGCGATCCGGCGGCGCCCACCGTGCTCCTGCTGCACGGCTTCGCCGCCTCCTCGTACATGTACCGGGACCTCATCACCGCCTTGGCTGACCGCTACCACGTGGTCGCGCCGGACCTGCCCGCGTTCGGGCATACCGAATCCCCGGCCCGGGGCCAATACGAGTACAGCTTCGCCAACCTCACCCGCACCATCGAGGAATTCACTGCGCAGCTCGGCCTGGAGCGCTACGCACTGGTGGTGCACGACTACGGCGCGCCGGTTGGCTGGCGCCTGGCCCTCGCCCATCCGGAGCGGGTCACGGCCATCGTGTCGCAGAACGGCAACGCCTACGAGCAAGGCCTCGGCGCGGGCTGGGCGGACATCCGCCGCTACTGGGAGGCGCCGACCGCGCAGAACCGTGCCGCGCTGGCGGACTTCCCCACGCCGGCATCGGTGCGCTGGCAGTACCTGGAAGGGGTCGCCGACCCGTCCACCGTGCCCCCGGACGGCTACACCCTGGAGGGCCTGCGGGTCTCGCACCCGGGCAATGCCGACATCCAGCTGGACCTGCTGCTGGACTACGCCTCCAACGTGGCCATGTATCCGCGGTTCCAGCGGTACTTCCGCGAGCACCAGCCGCCGCTGCTGGCGGTATGGGGCGCGCATGATCCGTTCTTTCCGCCGGCCGGCGCGCAGGCGTGGACGCGGGACATCCCCTCTGCCGAGGTGCATTTCTACGACACCGGCCATTTCGCCCTGGAAACCCACGGCGCGCAGATCATTCCCGTGATCCGCGAGTTCCTCGACCGGCACCTGGATTGATGCCCGTCGCTTCCGTGCCCGCCACCGGGCACGGAAAGCGGGCCGGCCTCAGCCCTCGCCGGCCAGGGTCGGGTAATCGGTGTAGCCGTGCGCGCCGCCACCGTAGAACGTGGACGGATCCGGCTCGTTGAGCGTCGCATCCCTGGCAAAACGCTCCACCAGGTCGGGATTGGCCAGGAAAGGACGGCCAAAGGCCACCGCGTCGGCCACGCCGGAGGCGATCAGTGCCTCGGCCCGTTCGGCGGTGTAGCCGCCGCAGAACACCAGCACGCCGCCGAAGGCCTCGCGCAGCGCGGCACGGAAGCTGTCGCTGAGCTTGGGGCCGCCGGCCCAGTCCGGCTCGGCGATGTGCAGGTAGGCGATGCCGCGCCGGGTGAATTCGCGCGCCAGGTACAGGGCGCTCTCCTCCGGCTGCTCGTCGGCGATGCCGTGGCCGGCGAAGTACGGCGAGATACGCACGCCCACGCGCGCCGCGCCCAGTTCGGCCACCACCGCGTCGACCACTTCCAGGGTGAAGCGGGCCCGCTTCTCCAGCGTGCCGCCATAGGCGTCGCTGCGGCGGTTGCTGTTGGTCGACAGGAACTGCTGCAACAGGTAGCCGTTGGCCGCGTGCACCTCGACCATGTCGAAGCCGGCGCGGTCCGCACGGCGTGCCGCCTGCGCGAACTGCGCGACCACGCCGGGGATCTCGGCCGTCTCCAGCGCCCGCGGCATGGAGGTCGGCTCGTTGCCGGCGCTACCGTCCGCGCGCACCACGAAAGCATTCGCACCCTCGGCGGCCAGCGCCGAAGGCGCCACCGGCGCCTGGCCGTCTTCCTGGAGCAGCGTGTGCGAGATCCGGCCCACGTGCCACAGCTGCGCGGCGATGCGCCCGCCGGCCGCGTGCACCGCATCGGTCACCTGCTTCCAGCCGGCTTCCTGGGCGTCGCTGTACATGCCCGGCGTCCACGCATAGCCCTGCCCCTGCCGCGAGACCTGGGTGGCCTCGGACACGATCAGGCCGGCGCCGGCGCGCTGGGCGTAGTACTCGGCGTTGAGCGCGGTGGGCACGTCACCGGGCTGGCCGGCGCGCGCGCGGGTCAGCGGCGCCATGAACACCCGGTTGGGCAGCGTGAGCGGACCGAGGTCCAGCGGCGAAAGCAGTCGCGAAGTCATGGTCGGGGGAACTCCTTGCAGGAATGGAAAGCGCCGGCACGCAGCGAGGGCGCGTACCGGGGCGGAAGGCAGAGGTCAGCCGTGGCGGCGGCGGTGCCGCTCGAGCGTGCGGGAGACGCGCTCCAGCGCGCCTTCCACCTCGCGGGCGAAGCCGCCCGGCGGCAGCTCGCGCACGGCCGAATGGGCGGCGCAGACGATGCGGGTGTCGGCCCAGCGGCGGGCCAGCTCGCGTGCCCAGGCAGCATAGGCGTCGGCGGCACCGGGGCTGGCGGTGAGCGCCTTGCCCAGCATCGGATGCATGCGCAGCGAGGACTGCGGCAGCAGGCGGCGGAGGAATCCGGGCGCGGCCAGCACGTTGAGGGTGTCATCCACGTGCACGATCCCGCTGGTCCGGTGCCGCACCAGCACCGAGGCCACGTGGACCCGCTCGTCCAGGCAGACGAAGTCCACGCCCTCCGGCACGGACAGGTCGAACACGTCCGACAGTGGGTGGTTGGCCTCCCAGCTTTCCACCGGGTCGCCATTCCACGGCAGCTCTGGGGCCAGGCGACGATGGCGCTGGGTGCCATACAGGCGCGCCGACGGGAACAGCCGGTGCAGCGCCCGCACGTGCAAGGTGTGGAAGGGGTGCACGTGGACCACCGCGTCCACCAGGGCCCCGCCATCGGTCAGGGCAAGCAGCGCTTGCCGTCCGGCCTCGTCCAGGGGTGCGCCGTCAACCACCACGAAGCGCCCGTCCGGCCGCCGCACCAGCGACAGGTGCGTACCCACGTCCAGCACCCCGGCCACACGCTGGGTGCCGCGGATGTTCCAGAAGGTCTCGCTGAGCTGTCGCATGGGCGCAAGTGTGGAGCGGCGGGGGTGAAGGCCGGGAGTGCATGCCCCCGGCATGCGCGCCCGCTGGCGTGGTCGGGCGTTGGCCACGGCACGCGGACACGGAAGTGGATCATCCCACCACGGGCCGATATCGCGCCGACGACCGCTGGAACAGTCCGGTGCGGGCGCGGGACGCACGGCAACGACGAAGCAGCCTTCGCCACAAAGCCCGGTTGTTCACGCTCGTTCCCACCTTGGGGCGTCAGGATGGCACGTCCTTTCCGCGATACCACGGAGGACGCCATGCCCTCGCACCGTTACAAGCCCCTGCACGAGCAGACCATCGTCATCACCGGCGCCACGTCCGGCATCGGCCTGGCCACCGCACGCCGCGCCATGAAGGCCGGTGCCCGCCTGGTACTGGCCGCGCGCAACGGACAGGTCCTGCAGGACGTCTGCGACGAGGCGACCGCATCCGGTGGCCAGGCTGTCAGCGTGGTGGCCGACGTGGGCGACCCGGCCGACATCCAGAAGATCGTGGACACGGCCACCCGCGAGTTCGGCGGCTTCGACACCTGGATCAACAACGCCGGCGTGGTCGTGTTCTCCCGCCTCCAGGACCTGCCGTTGGAAGACCACGAGCGGCTGTTCCAGACCAACTACTGGGGCGTGGTGCACGGCTCGCAGGCGGCGGTGCGCCACTTCCGCGAGCGCCCACACGGCGGCACCCTGATCAACGTGGCCTCGATCAATGCCGAGATGCCGGTGCCGATCCTGGGCGCCTATTCGGCGAGCAAGGCCGCGGTCCATGCCTACTCCGACGTGCTGCGCATGGAGCTGGAGAAGGACGGAGCCCCGGTCCGGGTCAGCGTGATCAAACCCTCCGGCATCTCCACCCCGATCTCCGAGCATGGCCGCAGCCACATGGGCGAGCGCGGCAAGGTCATGCCGCCGCTCTACGACGCCGAGCTGGTGGCCAAGACCATTCTTGGCGCGGCCCAGCGCAATGTGCGCGAGGTCACCGTCGGCGATACCGGCAAGGTCTCCACTTTGGCGTGGAAGGCCGCGCCCTCGCTCATGAGCCGCGTGGTCGGCTGGGCGCTGCCCAAGGCGCAGTCCACCGGCAAGCCGCCCATGCCGACCGACAACCTGCACAGTGCGGGCGAAGACGGCCGGGTCTATCTGGACGGGAGAAAGAAGGGCATCGGCTTCAGCCTTGCGACGCAGGCCCGGATGAATCCGGCGCTGACCCTGGGTATCGGCGCCCTGGCGGCGGTCGGGCTGGTGCTCATCGGGCGCCCGCGTCGCTGAGCTCGCGGCGCGGAAGCGCCTGGCTGGCGTCGCAGGCGCAGCCAGCCGGATGCAGCCGGCAACCTCGGCCCGGGCGTGGTTGCAAGCGGCGCGCGACGCAGTGCACGGCAGAAGGCTGGCGGCCAGTCAGTGGCCCGCGTGTTCCGTGGCTGGACAGCAGCGCGCGTCACCCGCCGCGCTGCAGGTACGCCGCCGCCTCCCTGCCGTAGGCCTCGTACCCCGGTGCCAGGTGCGGCACCAGCAACCGCACCCAGGCGCGGCTGACCCGCCGGGTTTCGGCCGGGCAACGCTGGGCACGCGAGGCGGTCAGGTCGCCGTTTCGCAGCATGTCGGCGAACCCTTCCGGGTCGGTCCCGTAGACCAGGCACTGCAGGTTGAAGTAGCGCTGTTCGCCCAGTGCATGCTCGTCCGCGTAGGCGTCCAGGCTATAGGCACCGGTGCTGCGCGAGAGCATCCAGTTGGCGGCCAGGCGCAGGTTGCCGGTCACTTCCTCCGGGCTTTCATCCAGCGCGGCGAACCGCAGCATCAGGATCGCCGCAAGCTGGTCCACCGCATCCTCCTGGCGCCCGGTCACCGGCAGGTCCAGCAGGTGCACCAGGGCGTGGCCGGTCTCGTGCAGCAGGATGAAACGCACGTTGGCCAGCACGTAGCGGAGCGGATGCCCCTCGCCCAGGCCGAGCATCTCCTGGTGCTCCACGCCGCGCTCGTAGAGCGTACGCAGGGTCTCGTAGCACAGCACCACCTGCGCCTCGCCCGGGCGGTAGAACGCGCCGAACTCGCCGCACTCGGCGGTCACGTAGTCCAGTGGCCGTGGCAGCGCGAACATGCCGTCGATGGCCTGGATCTCCGGCAGGCGCCGCAGCAGGTCCGCATCACGCACGCGCTGGTGGATCGACTGCAGCTCCGGCGATACCGGCTCCCGGTAGTGGTAGCC
>JAEWAG010000423.1 GCA_023391775.1 Pseudomonadota bacterium
CCCGCCCCCCCCGGGCGGCGCCGCCCCGGGTGCTGGCGGTGCCGGCCGCGGGCCGGCGCCGGCTCAGTGGTGCAGGATCAGGTCGGCGATGATGCCGGTGGCGATGGCCACCAGCAGCATGTTGCCCCGGTCGTCACGCACCCAGTGGTGCCCGTGCGGCGGGCGGCGCAGCTGGTAACGCGGGTAATCGTGGACCACGTAGACCGGGCCGCTGTAGTAGTCGCGGTAGCGCTGTCCGCGCGCCCAGGCATGCGGCGGCGGGCCCGGGCGGTGGTGCACGCCCTTCACGTAGGGCTGGGAGCGGCGGGCGTCGCGGTAGCCGCGCTCGTACCCGGAGCGGTAGTGGGCGCGGTCGTCCCGGCGATGATGCTTGCCGCGGGGGCCGTGGTTGCCCCGGCGCTCATGCCCGCGGTCGTGCCCGCGGTCCCAGCCGTGGCGGCCATGGCGGTCGCCGGCGGCTTCGGCCGGCGGCGCGGCAGCGCCGCAGCCGATCAGGGCGGCGAGGGTCAGTGCAATCAGGTGAGGGCGCATGGGTCGGCTCCCGGTGGGTGACGGCCCCATCTTGCCTATCCCGGCTGAACCGTGTCCCTGCGAAACCGGTTCCAGCGACGGCACTGCCTGAGCGTGTTCAGCCACCAGCCAGCGTGACGCCGGCGTCGGCCGGGGCCGCTATAATTGGCAGTTCCCCCAGAATCCATCGCCTCCTGCCCGCCCGGGCAGGCGGGTCGCGCACGGAGAGACCATGTCCTCGCAGTACATCTACACCATGAACCGGGTCAGCAAGGTGGTCCCGCCGAAGCGGCAGATCATCAAGGACATCTCGCTGAGCTTCTTCCCGGGCGCCAAGATCGGCCTGCTCGGACTCAACGGCGCCGGCAAGTCGACCGTGCTCAAGATCATGGCCGGCGTCGACCAGGACTTCGAGGGCGAGGCCCGTCCGCAGCCCGGCACCAAGGTCGGCTACCTGCCACAGGAGCCGCAGCTGGATCCGGAGCAGACCGTGCGCGAGGCCGTGGAGGAAGGCGTCGGCGAGGTGCTGCAGGCCCAGGCCGCGCTGGACCGGGTCTATGCCGCCTACGCCGAGGAAGGCGCCGATTTCGACGCGCTGGCCAAGGAGCAGGAGCGCCTGGAGGCGATCCTCGCCAGCGGTGACGCGCACACCCTGGAACAGCAGCTGGACGTGGCTGCCGACGCGCTGCGCCTGCCGCCGTGGGACGCCAAGATCGGCAACCTGTCCGGCGGCGAGAAGCGCCGCGTGGCCCTGTGCCGCCTGCTGCTGCAGAAGCCGGACATGCTGCTGCTGGACGAGCCGACCAACCACCTGGACGCCGAGTCGGTGGAGTGGCTGGAGCAGTTCCTGGCCCGCTACACCGGCACCGTGGTGGCGGTGACCCATGACCGCTACTTCCTCGACAACGCCGCCGAGTGGATCCTCGAGCTGGACCGCGGCCGCGGCATCCCGTGGAAGGGCAACTACACCGAGTGGCTGCAGCAGAAGGAAGAGCGGCTCAAGCAGGAAGAGAACCAGGAGAAGGCCCGCCAGAAGGCCATCCAGAAGGAACTGGAGTGGGCGCGGCAGAACGCCAAGGGCGGCCGCTCCAAGGGCAAGGCGCGCCTGGCCCGCCTGGACGAGCTGCAGTCGGTGGAGTACCAGCGCCGCAACGAGACCAACGAGATCTTCATCCCGCCGGGCGAGCGCCTGGGCAATTCGGTCATCGAGTTCAAGAACGTCTCCAAGCGCTTCGGCGAGCGCCTGCTGATCGACAACCTGTCGATGATCATCCCGCCGGGTGCGATCGTCGGCATCATCGGCCCCACCGGCGCCGGCAAGTCGACCCTGTTCAAGATGATCACCGGCCAGGAGAAGCCGGATTCGGGCGAGATCGTGATCGGCCCGACGGTGAACCTGGCCTACGTGGACCAGAGCCGCGACAAGCTGGAAGGCGACAAGACCGTGTTCGAGGAAGTGTCCGGTGGCCTGGACATCCTCAACATCAACGGCGTGGAGATCCAGTCGCGCGCCTACATCGGCCGCTTCAACTTTAAGGGCCAGGACCAGCAGAAGCGCGTCGGCTCGCTGTCCGGCGGTGAACCCGGCCGCCTGCACATGGCCAAGACCCTGTTGCAGGGCGGCAACGTGCTGCTGCTGGACGAACCGTCCAACGACCTGGACATCGAGACCCTGCGCGCACTGGAGGATGCCCTGCTGGAGTTCCCGGGCAACACGTTCGTGATCTCGCACGACCGCTGGTTCCTGGACCGCATCGCCACCCACATCATCGCCTTCGAGGGCGACTCGCACGTGGAGTTCTTCCAGGGCAACTACCGCGAGTACGAGGAAGACAAGAAGCGCCGCATGGGCGACGAGGCCGGCCCCAAGCGGCTGCGCTTCAAGGCCCTGAAGTAAGCTCCCGCCGGCCGCCTCGCGCGGCCGGTTCCTTTTCCAGCCGCCACGAGGAAGGAGCACGCCCATGTCCCTGCCCGAACGCCTGTTCAAGCGTACCGGCCACGGCACCAGCGTGCGCACCGAGACCCTGGCCGGCCTGACGACGTTCCTGACGATGTCCTACATCGTCTTCGTCAACCCGGCCATCCTCGCCACCACCGGCATGGACCCGGGCGCGGTGTTCGTCGCCACCTGCCTGGCCGCGGCGCTGGGCTCGGCGGTGATGGCGCTGGCGGCGAACTTCCCGGTCGGCATGGCCCCGGGCATGGGGTTGAACGCGTTCTTCGCCTTCACCGTGGTGGGCGCGGCGGGCCTGCCGTGGCAGCAGGCCCTGGCCGCGGTCCTGCTGTCGGGCATCGTATTCCTGCTGCTGACGGTCACCGGCGTGCGCCGCTGGCTGGTGGACGGCATCCCCGCCTCGCTGCGCAGCGCGATCGTGGCCGGCATCGGCCTGTTCCTGGCGATCGTGGCCCTGCAGAAGTCCGGCGTGGTGACTGGCGATGCCGACACCCTGGTGCGGCTGGGCCCGATGACCGAGCCCGAGCCGCTGCTGGCACTGGGCGGCTTCCTGCTGATCGCCATCCTCGAGGCGCGCCGGGTGCGCGGCGCGATCCTGGTCGGGATCCTCGCCGTCACCGCCTGCGCCTGGGCGCTGGGACTGGTGCAGTGGCAGGGGCTGGTTTCGCTTCCGCCCAGCCTGGCGCCGACCCTGTTGCAGCTGGACCTTCCCGGGCTGCTGCACCTGGACGAAGGCGCCGGCCTGTCGGTGCTGCTGCAGGTGGTGCTGGTGTTCGTGCTGGTGGAGGTATTCGACGCCACGGGCACCCTGTATGGCGTGGCCAGCCGCGCCGGGCTGCTGAAGCTGGCCGATGGCCAGAAGCGCTTCGGCCGCGCCCTGCTGGCCGACAGCACCGCGATCGTGGCCGGCTCGCTGCTGGGCACCAGTTCCACCACGGCCTATGCCGAAAGCGCCTCCGGCGTGCAGGCCGGCGGACGCACCGGTCTGACCGCGCTGGTGGTGGCTGCCCTGTTCCTGGGCGCGCTGCTGTTCTCCCCGCTGGCGGCGATGGTGCCGCCCTACGCCACCGCGCCGGCCCTGCTGTTCGTGGCCGGGCTGATGTTGCGCGAGCTGGTGGAGATCCACTGGGACGAACTGACCGAGGCGGTGCCGGCGGCCCTGTGCGCGCTGGCCATGCCGTTCACCTATTCCATCGCCAACGGCCTGGCCTTCGGCTTCATCGCCTATGCGGTGCTGAAGGCCGGCACCGGCCGCTGGCGCGAGGTGCACCCGGCGGTGTGGCTGGTGGCCGTGCTGTTCGCGCTGCGGTACGCACTGGCCTGAGCGGCGGCAATGCAGGACGGACCTGCCCTCGCGGCAGGCCCGCGCCATGCTTCTACGGAATCACGTCGATGAAGGTGTTGATCGACAGCCGTCCGGTGAGCGGATCGGCCGGCGGCACCGCCAGGTTGTCGATGGTGGCCGAGTGCAGCGAGTTGCGCCGGTACATCACCAGCCGGTTGAACAGGCCATCGACCTGGCCGATGCGCTCGAACATCGGCGTGTCCTCGCCGATGTAGCCCGGACCGGGCGCGTCTGGCCCCTGGGCCTCGCGCTCCAGCTGGCGGTAGTAGGCGTCGCGCCGGGCCTCGTCCACGTATTCGTAGCCGGTGGCCCGGTGCCGGTAGAACGCCGTGCCGCCCCAGTTGCCGTGGAACAGGTAATGCACCGAGGCCAGGCCCTGGTGCGAGGCCGAATCGATGTGCGGGATGCGCTGCAGGAAGACCAGCTGTTCCGGCGGCTGGGTGATCAGCGAATAGTGGCAGGTGGGAAAGCGCAGGCGTCCGGGCTGCAGGCCGAAGACGTCGACCAGCAGCGGCTGTACCAGCCGCTCCAGGAACACTTCGTACGAGGCCGGCGCCCGCGCACGGATGCCCGGAAAGAACGCGCCCTGACGGCTGAAGTCCATGCGCGACGCCTTGCGCACCAGCCGCTCCGGCTCGGCCACCAGCTGGTCGATGACCAGCAGCGGCGCCCCCTCGGCGCCGATCCGCTGCACCTGCATGCGCAGGCCGGGGTGCGGCTCGATCAGCATCTGCCGGTCACCGGACCAGGCCCCCGCCGAGCCCCGCGATCTTCCCGGTCACGCGCTCGTGCTGCCGCGCGCGTGCGTACATCTGCTCCCAGGCCGAAGGCGGTGCCTTGCAGTAACTGTCGAGGAACTGCTGGTGGCTGGGCATCTTCGCCACCACGGCGTCGATGGGCCGGCGCACACCCTCGAGCAGGCGCTTGAGATCGGCATCCGACAACGCTCGGGTCAGCGGATGGTGGTTCTGGGGCATCACGCCCTGGCCGAGCATGCAGTGGGTCCAGGAATCGAGGCGGAACAGCTCGTCCTCGCCCTGCCAGGCGTAGCCGGTCTCGCGGAACACCTGGATACGCTCGGCCAGGCCCGGCGGCAGTTCCATTTCCCGGCAGTGCTTCCACAACGGCTCGTCGCGCTGGTTGAGGTGGTAATGCAGCACGACGAAATCACGCACGTGCTCCAGCTCCTGGCGGTTGACCTGGTTGTAGCGGTCCACCGCGGCCTGGCTGATGCCCTCGAACGGGAAGAACTGCACCAGGCGGGTGACCGCGCTCAGGGTCAGGTGGATGCTGGTGGACTCCAGCGGCTCGATGAAGCCGCTCGCCAGCCCCAGGGAGACCACGTTCTTGTTCCAGGACTTGAGCCGGCGCCCGGCGCGGAACGGGATGATCCACGGGTCACGCAGCGGCTTGGCCGGGTTCTCGGCGAGCAGCTTGGCGGTCGCCTCGTCGTCGGACATGTATGCATCGGAGAACACGATGCCGCACCCGATCCGGTGCTGGAGCGCGATCTTCCAGTGCCAGCCGGCCTCGTGCGCGATCGCGCGCGTGTACGGCACCGCCGGCCCGTCGGCCTCGGTCTGCAGCGCCACCGCACGGTTGCTTGGCAACCAGTGGGTCCAGTCCTCGTAACCGGTGTGCAGCGCCTGTTCGCTCAACACCGCGCGCGCGCCGGTGCAGTCGATGGACAGGTCGCCCTCGATGACCTGGCCGTCCTCCAGCACCAGCGCCTCCACGAAACCGCTGTCCGGGTGCTGGCGCACCTGGGCGATCTTGCCCTCGATGCGCTTGAGCCCGCTGCCTTCGCACCGGACGCGCATGAACGCGGCGTACAGGCCGGCATCGAAGTGGTACGCATAGCTGACGTCGCTGCGCTCCATCGACGTGGCCTCCTGGGCCCAGCGCGTGGACCAGCCCTGGGGGTTCTGCCCGCCGTTGAACAGGGCGAACCGGTCCTTGCGCGCGGCCGCGGTCTCCAGGCAGTAGTCGCCAAGGTCGCTCTGCATGCCGCGGCGGCGGCTTTCCAGCCAGAACTGGTGGAAGTCGACCGACCAGGTGTTCACGCCGGTGGTGCCGAACGGATGGAAGTAGTGCGAGCCGGGGCGGATCCAGTTCTCAAACGAGATCGCCAGCTTGTAACTACCGGCGACCGCGCTCAGGAACTCGCGCTCGTCGATCTGCAGCAGCTTGTGGAAGGTCCGGATGGTCGGGATCGTGGACTCGCCCACGCCGACGGTGCCGACCTGCTCGGACTCGACCAGGGTGATGTCGAGCAGGTCGCGGAACTGGTGGGTCAGCGCGCAGGCGGCCACCCAGCCCGCGGTGCCACCCCCTGCGATCACGACCTTTCGAATCCGGTTCTTTTCCAAGGTGTCCCCTCCTCCAAGGGCCCGGCGCACGGCGCGCGGGCAGTTGTGCAGATGGCGCCGCGCGCGGCGCCGGTTCCGTCGACCTGCCGGTCAGCGGTTGAGCCTGGCGATAATGGCGGCACGCATGCGCCGGGCAGCGGCCTCGTCGAACGGTGCCAGCTCGCCGCGTGCCTGCTCCGGCAGGTGCTCCCCGGCACGCTCGGCCGGGCCGAACACGTAGTACTCGAACAGTTCCTTCCACGCCCGCTTCTCGTGCTCGGGACGGTCGCGGATGGACCACAGCGCGAGGTTGAGCGCGTGCATCGGCGTGGGGATCCACTCCGGCATGCTGCTCCACCAGTAGTTCACCAGCACGGTGAACGGGTCCAGCCCCTGCACGTGGTGCCACCACAGGCTGGGGATGAAAATCGCATCCCCGGGCTCCAGCACGACGGTCTGCCCGGCTTCCATCGCCGCCGCAAAGCGCGGGTGGCGCTGCAGGTCCGGCGCGTCGAAATCGACCACGCTGACCGCCTGGCCACCCGGGGTGGGCTGCAGCGGGCCGGGGTACAGGTTGTGCACCTGTTCGGGCGGGAACACGGTGAAACGGCGCCGGCCGACCGCGCAGCAGGCGATGTTGCTGGGTGCGTCGTAGTGGCACGAGGCGGTGACCCGGTTTCCGATCCAGATGGCCGGCGGCGCGGACACGCCATGGCGCTCCAGGCCCAGGTCGCTGTGCTGGCGCAGCGAGGGCAGGCAGTAGTCCACCAGCAGCGAGGCCACGTAGTACGTCGGCGGCGCCGGGTCGTCCAGGTAACCGGCCAGTTCGTCCAGCACCTGGTCCAGGGTGCCGCGCCGCACCTGGCAGTTGAGCCCGGTGAATTCGGGGTTGTAGAACGGGCGTCCCGCGGTGGACGGCTCGCCCCAGTTGTACTGCACCGGACGGCCGTTGTAGTGCCCGCGCAGGTGGGCCATGGCCGCATGTGGCGACTCGATGCCCGCCCTGACCAGGCTCCAGTCCCGCGCCAGCCCCGGCATCACCGTCGGCACGTTGTCGGACAGCAGGCGAGCGACCGGCAGGGTCTCGGGCGTGCAACCCTCGAGGACGCGTATCGGGGCCAGCCGGTCGAACATGTCAGGCAGCCCGCCCCTTGGCTTCCTCACGCAACCTGCGCTGCTTCTCGGCGATCAGGCGCGGCACGTTGTGCAGCGACGCCAGCAGCAGGTACGCACCTTCCAGCCAGCCGGCGGCATGCAGGGCGTGGACCTGCCCGGCGTCCAGCGCTGCCAGGCGCTCGCGGTCGATGCCGTGGAGGCCGGCAAGGTTGATGCCACTGCCATCGTCGAAGCGCACGTCCAGCTGCACCGGCTGGATCAGCTCCAGGCGGTCAAGCTCGGCGTACATGACCTTGGCCGCCGCCGCGCCGGCATGGATGCCGCGCAGCACGCGGATCACCTTCTCCAGGAACGGGCTGTTGCCGCCCTGCGGTGCGAACACCGGGTGGCCCTGGCCATCGCGCAGGCGCGGGTGGTCCAGGTCGACATGGATCACCGGCTCGTTGCGCAGCTCGCCGTCCACCATCTGCTCCTGGAAGCCGATGAGGAAGGGGCCGCGGGCAATCACCGCCGGCAGGTAGTTGGCTTCCCAACCGCCGTCGCGCAGGTAGAGGTTCTCGCTCGGGCCGAAGCCGAGCAGCGCCACCGCATGGAAGGAGCCATCCTGGTCCTTGCGGAAGAAGATCGGGTACTCACGCTGCAGCTCGGCGAATTCGGTCGGGAATGCCTCGACCATGCCGACGCCATCGCCGTGCTCCTCGCTGAAACGCGTGGAGACACGCAGGTGGCTGTGCGTGATGTTGTTGAGCAGTTCGTAACGGGCCATCTTGGCTCCAGCAGGTTTTCCTGGACCGCAGGGGGTCCACTCCCCGGAAAAAAACACTTCCCTCGCGACCATATCGGCAACCGCACGCTGGCCGCAAGCAGGTCGCACACGCGCCGGTTCCAGCGAAAAAAAGGGACCGTCGCCGAGGCGACGGTCCCTGTCCTTCCGTGGATCCGGTTACATCCGTGAAGCGGTCAGAACTTGTAGCGCAGGCCCAGCATGTAACGCGGGGACTGGTCCAGTACCCGCAGGAACTGCCTGTGGGTACGGGCACTCCAGCGCACATCCTCGCCGGGCACGTTGATCGCTTCGGCCGACACGGTCAGGTTCGGCGTGAGGTCATAGCTGACGCTCAGGTCGAACTGGTCGTATTCCTCGACGAAGAACGGGTTGCGGCTGTTCCCGTGCTGGTTGGCCAGCAGCAGGTACTCGTCGCGCCAGTTCCAGGCCAGACGGGCCGACCAGCCGTACTTCTCGAACACGAGCACGGCGTTTGCGGTGTCGCTCAGGCCGGTGAGGGCGAACACGTTCTCGCCCGGCTCGGCCTGGCGGTCGATGCCGATGTCGCCCCGGACGATGGTGTAGTTCGCCAGGACGCCGAAGCCGGAGTCACCGAAGAAGTACTGGCCACCGAACTCCCAGCCATGCAGGGTCGCGTCCTGCTGGTTGATCGGCTTGTTCACGTTGTAGGTGTACAGCGG
>JAEWAG010000368.1 GCA_023391775.1 Pseudomonadota bacterium
CCATCTTGGAGATGATCTTGCTCAGGCCCTTGTACAGGCCCTTGCGGTAGCTGCGGCCGACCTGGGCGACCTCGCCCTTCTTCAGCTGCAGGATCCCGCGCCGGCCCATGTCGAACAGGGTCTGGTACGACAGGTACGGGTACACCGCGGTGGCGCCATAGCCCAGCAGGCAGGCCATGTGGTGCGCGTCGCGCGCGGTGCCGGTCTCGATGATCAGGTTGACGTCGCAGCGCAGGCCCACCCGGCACAGGTGGTGGTGCACCGCGCCGGTGGCCAGCAGCGCATGCACCATCGGCCGCTCCTGCACCGGATAGCGGTCGGACAGCAGCAGCATGACGATGCCGTCGCGCGCGGCCTGCTCGGCCTCGCGGCAGATCCGCTCGATGCCGGCCTTGAGCCCTTCCTCGACCGAGTAGGACAGGTCGATCAGGCGGTTGCGCTCGGCGTACTGCGGCATCTGCAGCAGCTGGCGCAGCTTGCGCTGGCTGAGCACCGGCGAGTTGAGGATGACGTGGTTCACCGTCTCCGGGCCGGCGTGGAAGATGTTGGTCTCCCGGCCCAGCTGGGTGTACAGCGACATCACGCAGTCTTCCCGCAGCGGGTCGATCGGCGGGTTGGTGACCTGCGCGAACGCCTGGCGGAAGTAGTCGTACAGCGGACGGTTGCGCTGGCTGAGCACGGCCATGGGCGTGTCATCGCCCATCGAGCCGGTGGCTTCCTGTTCGGTCTCGGCCATCGGCCGCAGCACCAGCTCCACCTCCTCGGTGCTGAGCTGGAACAGCTTGTGGTAGCTGCGCAGGGTCTTCTCGTCGAACGGCTCCTCGGCCAGCGACGGGTCGATCAGCTCGGTCTGCAGCCAGGTCACGCCCTGGTGCAGCCACTGCTTGTACGGGGCGCGGGTGCGGTTGACGCGGTCCACCGCCTCGCTGTCCAGCAGGTCGCCGCGGCGCAGGTCGATGGCGATCATCTCGCCCGGGCCCAGCTTGCCCTTGCGCACGATGCGCTCGGTCGGCACCTCCCACACGCCGGCCTCGGAGGCGACGATGAAGTGGCGGTCCGAGGTGAGCATCCAGCGCGAGGGGCGCAGGCCGTTGCGGTCCAGGGTGCAGGCGGCGTAGCGCGCATCCATGGACACGATGCCGGCCGGGCCGTCCCACGGCTCGGAGTTCAGCCCGTAGAACTCGTAGAACGCGGCCAGGTCCGGGTCCTTGAACTCCAGCGACTGGGTGGCCGGCGGCACCAGGATGCGCAGCGCCTGGATCAGCTCCATGCCGCCGGAGACCAGCAGCTCGAGCATGTTGTCCAGGCTCTGCGAGTCGGAGCCGTGCATGGAGACGATCGGCTGCAGCTCGGCGACGTCGAACTTCGGCGTCTTCCACACCTTGCCGCGCGCCTGTGCCCAGCGCCGGTTGCCTTCGATGGTGTTGATCTCGCCGTTGTGGGCGAGCATGCGGAACGGATGTGCGAGCGGCCAGCGCGGAAGGGTGTTGGTGGAGAAGCGCTGGTGGAAGACGATGGCGCTGGAGGCCAGTTCGGGGCGCTGCAGGTCCAGGTAGAAACCGGAGAGCTTGTCCGGCAGGACCATGCCCTTGTAGCCGATGGCGTGGGCCGAGAGGCTCACCACGTAATAGTCGGCGATGTCGTTCAGTTGCTGCTCGCTGCGGCGGCGAGCCAGGAACAGCGCCAGGTTGAAGCTTTCCTCGTCCTGCCCGGCGCCGGCCTGGACGTAGATCTGTTCGATGAGAGGCAGTGTCTGCCTGGCCAGCTCCCCACAGACACGCGTGTCTGTGGGCGGCGATCGCCAGCCGAGGATGCTGAGCCCGGCGCGTCGCAGCTCATGCTCGAGCGTCTCGCGGCAGCGCTGCGCCAGCGCCTGCTCGTCCGGCAGGAACACCAGGCCGGAGGCGAAGCGCGCGCCGGCGTCCAGCTCGATGCCCGCCTCATGCGCCAGAGTGCGCAGGTAGGCTTCCGGGCGCCGGATCAACAGGCCGCAGCCATCACCGGTGAGGCCGTCGGCGGCCACGCCACCGCGGTGGGTCATGCGCGACAGCGCGGCGATGGCGGTGTCCACCAGGGCGCGCGAGGGCTGGTCGTCGAGCTGGGCGATCATGCCGAAGCCGCATGCGTCGCGCTCGGAGGAAGGGTCGTAGAGCCCAAGCGTTCGCTGGTGCCCGTGGCGGTTGCGGGGGGCCATCTGTGCCTCGAAGAGCGGGCGTCGCGGGCCTGGACCCGAACGCGGGCGAGGGCGGCACCGCACAACGTTTCATGAGAAACGTGCGCTACCAGTTTGCCGCCGGAATGCCCGAATAAAACACAGATGTTGCGGTGCCGCAAGGTGCGCGGGCGCAGGAAAAATACATGCATTTGCAACCGTCTTTGCAGGTGGCGCTACCGGCGTTCCGCCGCGCTGCGGGCGCGACGGGCAGTGCGGCTTCCCCGATGCACCCCGTGACGGATTAAGGGACGGGCTGAGCGTGTCCGGCCCCGCGGCTCTGGTTGCGGTGAGCAGGCGCTCTGCCTCCGTGCGGTCGTGCATCGCGCAACCGCTGCACGCGGAGCCATCGCGTCTCGCGGCCCCCGCGTGGAAGGTGGCTGCGCGCCCGCCTGGACCGGCATGCGAGATGCGCGCATGGAGGCTTCCACTTCCGCCAGCACCAAGACGCGGGGACCGATGGCCATCGTCGTTGTGCAAGGCGCACGAGCCGGAACGCAGGACCAGTACCGGGGCGATCAGAACCCCGGTGACCCGGTCCGATGCGGGCAACCTGAAGTTGCAAGCGGCCTGAGTGGTTCAGGCCGCCTTTCTAGTCCGGGTCTAGCCCGGCACCGGGCCGGCTTGCGCGCATGTCGCTCGGGCCCGGCTACCGCGGCAATGGCAATGGCGGTGCGACTGCCCGCACCGCCCGAAGTCGCTCTCGCATGGTCCCGGCCACTGCGGGCCGGGCCATGCGGACACGGCAGCGATTGCTCAGCCGCAGCGCAGCGAGACGACGCGGCCGTCTTCGTCGACTTCCACGTTCAGACGCGCGCCGTTGAACTCCAGCGTCACCGCCTGGCCCGGCTTGAGCACGCGCACGGAGTCCGCGCCCGCGTCGGTGCGTGCCTGCTCGACCAGTTCGTCGCTGGAAGCCTCACCCACCAGGCCTTGCACGGCGGTGGCATCGCAGCTGAGCGGCGGCGGCGGGGTGGAGGCATTGCCGTCGTCCGTGGTGGCGGCGGAATCGGCGGCATCGCGCGCATCAAGCAGGGCCTGGTCGCGCTCGCCTTCATCGTTGTCCAGCGTGTTGTCGGAGCCAGCGCAGGCCACCAGGCACAGCAGGGTCAGCGGAAGCAGAAGGCGGGGACGGATGCGCATGTGAGTCTCCGGTGAAAGTGGCGCGACAGGTTGCAGCATCACGCATTCGCAGGTCGTTAACCAGTCGCCGTTGACGCCTCCCATGCGGACCGCTGCGGAGACTGGCGGCAAGCCTCCCGGATGCCGCCGCCCTGTCCACCCCAACCCCCGCACTCGATCCCGGAGCCGCCCGCCGCGACGCCAAACGTGCCGGCCTGGTCTACATAAACGACACCGCGCCGGGCATCCGTCGCCGGCGCCAGGGCAAGGGCTTCAGCTATCGCGATGCCGAGGGCCGGCCGGTGCGCGGTCGCGAGGACCTGGCCCGCATCCGCGCGCTGGCCATCCCCCCGGCCTGGACCGATGTGTGGATCTGCGCCGATCCGCGCGGTCACCTGCAGGCGACCGGCCGCGACGCACGCGGACGCAAGCAGTACCGCTACCACCCCGACTGGGCGCAGCACCGCGGCCAGAACAAGTTCGAGCGGATCGTGGCCTTCGGCGAGGCGCTGCCTGCGCTGCGCCGCCGCGTGCGTCGCGACCTCGGCCTGCCCGGCTATCCGCGCGAGAAGGTGCTGGCGATGGTGGTCGCGCTGATGGACCACACCCTGCTGCGCGTCGGCAACGAGACCTACCGCCAGCAGAACCGTTCCTACGGCCTGACCACCCTGCGCAACCACCATGTGCGCTTCCTGGCCGGCGGCCGCGCCCACATCGCCTTCCGCGGCAAGGGCGGCCAGCCGCAGGAGGCGGTGATCGACGACCACCGGCTGACCAGGCTCGTGCGGCGCTGCCGGGAGCTGCCCGGGCAATGCCTGTTCCAGTACCGGGACGACGAAGGCAACGTACAGCCGGTCCAGTCCAATCAGGTCAACGACTACCTGCACGAGGTGATGGGTGAGGCCTTCACGGCGAAGGACTTCCGCACCTGGGGCGGCACCGTCGCCGCGATGCGCGCCCTGGCGACCCTGGGCGAAGCGGCCGAATGCGACCGCGAGTGCAGCCGCCAGCAGGTGCAGGTGGTGCGCGAGGTCGCCTCGTTGCTGGGCAACACGCCGGCGGTATGCCGCAAGGCGTACATCGACCCGTGCGTGTTCGACGGCTGGCGCGACGGCAGCCTGCACAAGCGCTGTGGAAGCTGCCGTGGCGATCGCCAGTGGGAACAGGCCGCGCTGCTGTTCCTGCGCCGCGCCCACCGCAAGGCGGTCGCCACGACCGGGCGGCCGCCTTCCCTGCAGGGCGTCTGATCAGCCGCAGCGCAGCGCGGTGATCGCGTTGTTGTTGCCGGTCTCCACCACCAGGCGCGGGCCACCGGCACCCCCGGTGCCCGGCTCCGGCAGGGTGGCGCTGGCCGGGCGGTCGCCGCTGCCGCGCACCACCAGCACCTCGGTGCTGTCGCTGTCCACGCGGGCGCGCTCGATGGACGTGGGTGAGGCAGCCAGCCCGACCGCGCCACGGACCATGTCGACATGGCACTGACCTGAAACCACCCCGTCGATCGGCTGCACCGTCGAGGCCACCGGGGCCGAGTTGCAGGCAGCCAGCGCAAGGCAGGCGGGGAGCATCAGTAGGGCAACGCGCATGGGACAACTCCATCAGGGACTGCGCCCAGCCTGTCGCGGCGCCCGGCGGCGGCCCCGGAAGAACCC
>JAEWAG010000429.1 GCA_023391775.1 Pseudomonadota bacterium
CGTGGCTCGGAGATGTGTATAAGAGACAGGGCAGGGGTCGTGTCGGGGCCATGGCGTCGCGGCCGCCCGGCCACGGTCAGGATCCGCGCTTTCAGCGGGGCCCGCGCGCCGGCCAGGCGATGGCGCCGCCGGCATCGCGCCTGTCGCCAGCAACCACGGATCTACGCGGCACGCGCATCCATCGGCGTGCGCCGCAGCGGGTCGGTGCCCGGAAGACGGCTGCGGCAGCATCGCGTACACCGCTACTGCCGGGTGAGGCGCGTGGCCCGGGCGCGGCAGCCGCGGCGCGCGGTCCGCGTCGGACTGCCGGCCGATCCGCCAGCTCAGGCGGCCGCACCGGGCGGCTGTCCTCCTCCGACCGGAACCTGCGGAAATCCCGATCCGTACCGGGACCGGCGTCGCATCCGTCGCGCCTTCGTCGCCGCCGGGCCGCGAGCTGATGGCCTGCGACTGTTCCCAGACCGGGCTGCGGATCATGGCCCGCGTCGCAGGCCTCGGCCTGCTGCGCGCTTTCTCCTTTAATCCGGTCGCAATGGCGGCCGGGACGGGGCTCGCGCTGACCGGGCGCCAGGGCCCGCGCCCCGGGAGCACGGGCGGTCCGGTCCAGTGGCCGCGGCGGGCCGGATCAGTGGGGCGCCGAGCGGCCAGGAAAACGGCGGGGGTCAGCCCGGGGCAAGGGCGGCGAGCAGGCCGCGCGCGGCATTGAAGCGGTCGGCGGCCTCCGGCAGCGGCAGGCGCACTTTCAGCTTGTCCGGGCCGTCCATCGCGTAGAGCTTGGGCTGCTGCTGGATCATGCGGATCACCGACATCGGGTCCACCTTCGGCTTGGCCTCGAATACGAGCCGCCCGCCGTTCTCACCCAGCTCGAGCTTGCGGATGCCCAGGGCGTCGCACTGCAGCTTCAGCTCGGCGATGGCGAACAGGTACTTGACCGGGTCCGGCAGCAGGCCGAAACGGTCGATCATCTCCACCTGCAGCTCGCGCAGGCCCTCGCTGTCGCGCGCGCTGGAAATGCGCTTGTACAGGGTCAGGCGCGTGTGCACGTCGGGCAGGTAATCCTCCGGGATCAGCGAGGGCACGTTGAGCACCACCTCGGCGCCGCGCACCTCCTCGCCGGCGTCCAGGTCCGGCAGCTTGCCCAGGCGGATGCTGCGCACCGCCCGTTCCAGCAGCTCGGTGTACAGGCTGAAGCCGACCTCGGCCATCTGTCCGCTCTGGTCCTCGCCCAGCAGCTCGCCGGCGCCGCGGATTTCCAGGTCGTGGGTGGCCAGGGTGAAGCCGGCGCCCAGCTCGTCCATCGAGGCGATCGCCTCCAGCCGCTTCTCCGCGTCCGGGGTCATCGAGCGCCGGTCCGGCGGCACCAGCAGGTAGGCGTAGGCGCGGTGGTGCGAGCGGCCGACGCGGCCGCGCAGCTGGTGCAGCTGGGCCAGGCCGAAGCGGTCGGCGCGGTTGATGATGATGGTGTTGGCGTTGGGGATGTCGATGCCCGACTCGATGATGGTCGAGGCCAGCAGCACGTTGAAGCGCTGCTTCTGGAAATCGAGCATCACCCGTTCCAGCTCGCGCTCGGGCATCTGCCCGTGGGCCACGCCGATGCGGGCCTCCGGAACCAGCTCGGCCAGCTGGCGCTGCATCCGGCCCATGCTCTCCACGTCGTTGTGCAGGAAGTACAGCTGGCCACCGCGCGAGAGCTCGCGCTGGAAGGCCTCGCGCAGCTGGTTGTCGTCCCAGGGCACGACGAAGGTCTGCACCGCCAGCCGGTTCGGTGGCGGGGTGGCGATGATGCTCAGGTCGCGCAGGCCGGCCATGGCCATGTTGAGCGTGCGCGGGATCGGGGTGGCGGTCAGGGTGAGCAGGTGCACGTTGGCGCGCAGCGCCTTCAGTGCCTCCTTCTGGCGTACGCCGAAGCGCTGCTCCTCGTCGACGATCACCAGGCCCAGGTCCTTGAACTTGACGTCCGGCTGCAGCAGGCGGTGCGTGCCGACGATCACGTCGATCGTGCCGGCGGCCACCTTCTCCAGCTCGGCCTTGATTTCCCTGGTGCTCTTGAACCGCGACAGCACCTCGACCTTGAGCGGCCAGTCGGCGAAGCGGTCGCGGAAATTGCGGTAGTGCTGCTCGGCCAGCAGGGTGGTGGGCACCAGCACCGCCACCTGGCGGCCGCCGCTGGCGGCGGCGAAGGCCGCGCGCACCGCGACCACGGTCTTGCCGAAGCCCACGTCGCCGCAGACCACGCGGTCCATCGGCTGGGACGACTGCAGGTCGCGCAGCACGGCCTCGATCGCGGCGTGCTGGTCCGGCGTCTCCTCGAACGGGAAGCCGGCGGCGAAGCCCTCGTACATGGCCCGGTCGATGTCCAGCGCCAGCCCCGCGCGGGCGTGGCGCCGGGCCTGGATCTCCAGCAGCTCGGCGGCCACGTCGCGGACCTTCTCCTGTGCCTTGCGCTTGGCCTTGGTCCACTGTTCCCCGCCCAGCGAATGCAGCGGCGCGGTTTCCGGCGAGGCGCCGGAGTAGCGGCTGACCAGGTGCAGTTGGTTGACCGGCACGTACAGGCGGTCACCCTTGGCGTACTCGATGTCCAGGAATTCGCCGGGCATGCCGCCGATGTCCATGGTGACCAGCCCGCGGTAGCGGCCGACGCCATGGTCCTCGTGCACGATCGGCGCGCCCTCGGTCAGCTCGCCCAGGTCGCGGATGATCGCTTCCGGCTCGCGGCCGGCGCGGCGCGCGCGGCGCGGCTGGGTGGCGCGCTCGGGAAACAGCTGGCGCTCGGTGAGCACCACCAGCTGCGGCTGGTCCAGGGCGAAGCCGTCTTCCAGCGGTGCCACCGCCAAAGCGAAGCGCTCGACGCCCTCGAGGAAGGCGGGGAACCCGCTGATGGTCGCCGGTTGCAGGCCGGCGGCCTGCAGCACCTCGAGCAGCGCCTCGCGGCGGCCCGGGGAGTCGGCCGCCACCAGCACCCGGCCCGGGTAGCTGGCAATGAATTCACGCAGCGACTCGCCCGCACGCGGGTGGTCGCGGCTTGCCACCGGCAGCGACGGGGCTGGCTGGTCGCCCAGCGGGGCCGCGTCGGCGGCATGGGTGTGGTCCGCGCCGCAGATCTCCACCCGGATGCCGAGGTTGAGCCGCTCGCGCATCGCCTCCGGCGACAGGTACAGCGTCTCCGGCGACAGCACCGGGTGTTCGACGTCGTGCCGGCGCTGCTCGTAGCGGTTGCGGGTCTGCTGCCAGAACGCGGCGGCAGCCGCACCGGTGCCATCGGCCAGCACCGGCAGCACGCTGACCGGCAGGTAGTCGAACAGGGTGGCGGTGGACTCGGCGCCATCGCGGCCCGGCGGGAAGAACAGCGGCAGGTAGTACTCGATGCCGGCCGGGGCGATCCCGGCCTTGAGGTCCTGGTACAGGGCGCTGCGCCGGGTATCGACGTCGAAGCGCTCGCGCAGGGCGTCCATCACCCGCGCCAGGCTGGCCTCGTCCATCGGGGTCTCGCGGCCCGGCAGCATGTGCACCGCGTCGATCCGCTCCAGCGAGCGCTGGCTTTCCGGGTCGAAGCTGCGGATCGAGTCGATCTCGTCGTCCAGCAGCTCGATCCGCAGCGGCGCCGCGGCGCCCATCGGATAGACGTCCAGCAGGCCGCCACGCACGGCGAAGTCGCCCGGGTCCAGCACCTGCGGCACGTTGCGGTAGCCGGCCGCTTCCAGTCGACGCTTCTCCGCGTCCAGGTCCAGGCGCTGGCCGCAGGCCAGGTCGAAGCTGCTGCCGGCGATGTAGCGCAGCGGTGGCAGCCGCTGCAGCAGGGTCTGCACCGGCACCACCACGATGCCGCGCTCCAGGCCGGGCATGCGCTGCAGCGCGGACAGGCGCTGGCTGACGATGTCCGGGTGCGGGCTGAAGCGGTCGTAGGGCAGGGTCTCCCAGTCCGGGAACGGCACCACCGGCAGGTCCGCGTCACCACCCAGCAGGGTCAGCAGGTCGGATTCGACCTGGTGCGCGCTCTGGGTGTCACGGGCCACGAACAGCACCGGGCCGGCGTGGCTGCGGGCGGCGCGGACCAGATGCCAGGCCAGTGCCGAGGGCGAGGCGGGCGCGTTCCACCAGGCGCGGGCCTGGCCGCGCCGGGGAAGCGGGGGATTGGAGGACACGGCTCGGGTCGATGACGGCATGAGCCGGCCATTGTAGCCGCCGGGCGTGGCCGACCCGTGTGCGGGGGGGCGGGGCGGTCCCGCGATGGGGTTTCAAGACGGTGCCCCCCGGACCGGGGAGGAAGCGGATGTCGCCCCACGTCACTGCATCCCGGCGGCGAGCACCATGCATGACAACGCCCGCCTGACCGCGGAGGGCGAAGGTTTCCAGCCCGGCGCCGGAAGGCGGGACATGCAGGTGGACGGGATCGCCAGGCGCCGGGCACCTCCACCGCGACGGCATGGAAGGGGCGGCGGCGGCGTCCGGCAGGCGACGGTATGCAGGATCGCGGCAGTCGGCCCCGGCATCCGCCCCGTCAGGCTTTCGCCAGGTCGAGCGGTGCTGTCGGGGTGCTGCGCCGCCAACGTCGCACTGGCCGCGGGATCGCCCTGCAGGCTGGCCTGTCGCCAGCGTCGGTGCCGCGGCGGTTGCGCCGGCCTGGCGGTGCCGGGC
>JAEWAG010000087.1 GCA_023391775.1 Pseudomonadota bacterium
CTGCGCCGGCATCACGGTGAGGCCACACAGCAACGCCCAGGCCGGCAGCGTGACCAGGCAGGCGACGATGCCGTAACCGACCAGCGCCGCGCACAGCCGCGGCGCCAGGCCATGGGCCATGGCCAGGGCGGCGGCGGAGACCATGGTCGGCATCGCCGATTCGAGCACGTTGGCGCGCAGCATCAGCGAGGGCATGCCGAACAGCAGCGACAGCGGCAGGGCGATGGCCGGCATCACCAGCAGCTTCAGCACCAGGCCGGTGGCCAGCGGGCCGAGCTCCTCGCGCGGCAGCCGCAGCCGGATCGACAGCCCCACCGCCAGCATCACCAGCGGCAGCATCGCGTCGGCCAGCCGCCGCAGGCCCGCGTCGACCCAGTGCGGTGGCTGCTCCGGCATCACGGCCAGGCCCAGCAGCAGGGCCCAGATCGGCGGGAAGCGGGCGATCCGCAGCGCGACCTCGCGCGGACCCGGCGGCGCGTCGCCGCTGTAACGCGCGCAGATGTACAGGCCCAGGGTCGACAGCATCACGAAGGTGCCGAACTGGTCGTACACCACCGCGTACTGCACCGCGCCGTCGCCCAGCAGCGCGCGCACCATCGGGTAGCCGAGGAAGCTGGAGTTGCACAGGCCCACGCACAGCAGCAGCACCGCGTACTGCTCGCGGCTGAATTTCCACAGCCGTGACGCGACGCCCACCAGCAGCCAGGTCGCGCCCATCAGGATCCATGGCGTCAGGCCGACACCCAGCAGGGCCCATTGCAGCTGCAGCTTGGGCACGTACAGCAGCACCGCCGCCGGCAGGCAGACGTAGAGCACCACCAGGTTGAGCGTTTCGGCGGCGTTGTCCGGCAGCAGCGAGGTGCGCGCCAGGCCGATGCCCAACGCCAGCATCGCGAGGATCAGTGCGAACGCGTCGAAAGCCACGCGCGCCTCAGCCGCGCCGGAACCAGCCGGTGATGCTTAGCCGCGGCTCGCGCGCCCACGGGGCCACCAGGCTCACCACGTGCGGTTGCGGCACCCGGAACAGGCTCAGCGAGTTCCATGCGGGGGTGAACGTATCGATGACCCGCTGCTCGCCCGGATCCAGGAACTGCAGCAGGCCACCCCAGTCCGGCTGCCAGTCGCGGCTGAGGTTGATCACGTAGGCGCAGGCGCGGTCCTCGTCCGGCGCGCGATCGTTGTGCACGCGCAGGAAGTGGCCGTTGCGGTAGCGTACGGCGATCGCGCTGACCATGCGGATGTCGGGGTCGCCGGCCAGGTGGCGGGCGAACGCCAGGAACGGCTCGCTGTTGAGGAAGTCGACCACCGCGTGCAGCACCAGCTGCGGGTCGCGCCCGTCGCGGCGGGCATCGATCATGCGGTAGCGGTCGAAGTAGAACTCGAACCCGTCGCGGGCGCGGTCGGTCGCCGCCTGCAGCAGCGCGGCGTCCTCGACGGTGCCCGGCTCTGCGCTGTCCGGGAGCCCCGGCGCGCGCGCCGCATCGGTGCGCTGCGCGGTCTCCCACGGCACCTCCTCGCGTAGGCAGTCATGCAGGCGCCGGGCGGCGTCCTCCTGCAGGAATCCGGGGACCTGCACCCGCCCCAGCGCACGCAGGCGCGCGCGGTAGGGCTCGATGTCCAGTTCGTTGCTGATCATGGGTCATGTCGGCGTGGCGGGCCGGCACATTGTCCCATGCATGCGTGGATTCAGCGCCGGTGGGACGGGCTGGCCTGCCAGGCCTGGTGCACTTCCGCCAGGATCGCGCGCTCGCGGCCGGTCCAGTCCGGCAGCAGGCGCTCGTGGTTGCCCGGATCACCCCACAGGGTCGGCTCGGTGCGCACCGCGGCCGCGTACCACTCCACCGCCTCGCGCTGCCGGCCCAGGGTCCACAGCACCAGGGCGAAGGTGGGCGGCTGCCAGGACGGCGCCGCCGGCCAGCCGCCGGCCAGCTTCGACCACTGTTCCAGCGCGCCTTCGGCATTGCCGCTGCGGTAAAGGTCCCAGCCGTAGTTCCAGCCCACGGTGCGCAGCAGGCGCACCTTGCCGCTGGCGGCGCGCAGCGCCTCGCCGTACAGCCTGTGGCCCAGCTCGGTGCGGTCGGACTGCATGGCGATGCGGGCCAGCTGCGCGCGCGATTCGACGTCGTCCGTGCGCCGCTGCATGTTGCTGGCCAGCCGGTCGATCACCTCGTCGCCACTGCCCTGCACCGCCACGATCGGGCGCGTGGTGTGGGCGTCGTCGTCGAAATAGAACTCGCGCGGCACCGGCAGCGACTGCGCCAGGACCAGCGCAGGGCAAAGCAACAGCAGCAGGCACGCAAAGGATCCGTGCAGTTTCTTCACAATCCGTTCCCCGGAGCAGACAGGCTCGGCGCCAATGCTAACCGGGCCGGGCCGCACGCTGCACCGTGCCATGTCCCCGCACACCGGCTTGATTATGATGTCCGGCCTCAGCCGGGCGTCCGGCCCCGCCACGCTCCAGGCCTGTAATGACCAGTACCGCAGAACTGACCTCGCCAGCGTCCGCCAACCGCCCCGGCCTCGACAGCTTCGATGCCGACTACACGCTCGAACACCGCTACACGCGCCGCGACGGCCGCATCTACCTGAGCGGCGTGCAGGCGCTGGTACGCCTGCCGCTGATGCAGCAGCTGCGCGATGCGGCTGCCGGCCTGGACACCGGCGGCTTCATCAGCGGCTACCGCGGCAGCCCGCTGGGCGGCTTCGACCTGGAGCTGTGGCGTGCGCGCAAGCACCTGGAGGCGGCGAAGGTGCGCTTCCAGCCGGGCCTCAACGAGGACCTCGGCGCGACCATGGTCTGGGGCACGCAGCAGACCAACCTGTTCCCCGGCGCGAAGGTCGATGGCGTCTACGCCATGTGGTACGGCAAGGGCCCCGGCGTGGACCGCTGCGGCGACGTGTTCAAGCACGGCAACGCCGCCGGCACCTGGCGCCACGGTGGCGTGCTGGCACTGGCCGCCGACGACCACGCCTGTCGCAGCTCGACCCTGCCGCATGGCAGCGAGGACGAGTTCGTCAGCGCGATGATGCCGGTGCTCAATCCGGCAGGCGTGCAGGACATCCTCGACCTGGGCCTGGTGGGCTGGGCGATGAGCCGTTACACCGGCCGCTGGATCGGCTTCAAGACCATTGCCGAGACGGTGGAGTCCTCGGCCTCCGTCGACGTGGATCCGTTCGCACGCCGGATCGTGCTGCCGGAAGACTTCGAACTGCCGCCGGGCGGACTCAACATCCGCTGGCCGGATCCGCCGCTGGAGCAGGAGATGCGCCTGCACCGTTACGCGGTGCGCGCCGCGCAGGCCTTCGCCCGCGCCAACAACGTCGACCGGGTGGTGATGGATTCGCCGCGCGCGCGGCTGGGCATCGTCACCACCGGCAAGAGCTACCTGGACGTGCTGCAGGCGCTGGAGTACCTGGGCCTGGACGAGGCGGCCTGCCGCGACATCGGCATCCGCGTGTACAAGGTCGGCATGACCTGGCCGCTGGAGCCGCAGGGCATCGCCGCCTTCGCGCGCGGACTGGAAGACATCGTCGTGGTGGAGGAGAAGCGCGCCTTCATCGAGCGCCAGATGAAGGAGCAGTTCTACAACTGGCCTTCGGACTGGGGCCGGCGCCCGAGCATCGTCGGCAAGTACGACGAGGCCGGCGAATGGATCCTGCCGTCCACCGGCGAGCTGACCCCGGCCACCATCGCCGGCGTGATCGGCCGCCGCATCCAGCGTTTCCCGTTGCCATCGGCCACGTTCGCCGAATCGATCGAGCAGCGCCTGCGCTGGATGGAGGAGAAGGAAGCGGAGATGGCCCTGCCGCGCGCGCAGTTCCCGCGCGTGCCGCACTACTGCTCCGGCTGCCCGCACAACACCTCCACCGTGGTACCGGACGGCTCGCGCGCGCTGGCCGGCATCGGCTGCCACTACATGGTCACGTGGATGGACCGGGCCACCGACACCTTCACCCACATGGGCGGCGAAGGCGTCACCTGGGCCGGGCAGGCGCCGTTCACCGAAACCGCGCACGTGTTCCAGAACCTGGGCGACGGCACCTACTTCCACAGCGGCTCGCTGGCGATCCGCCAGGCCGTGGCGGCCAAGGTCAACATCACCTACAAGATCCTCTACAACGACGCGGTGGCCATGACCGGCGGCCAGCCGGTGGACGGCACGCTGACGGTGCCGGACATCGCCTGGCAGATGCGCGCCGAGGGCATCGACACCATCGTGCTGGTCAGCGACGACCTCTCGCGCTGGCACAAGCGCGAGCTGTTCCCGGCCGGGGTGGAGTTCCACGACCGCAGCGAGCTGGACGCCGTGCAGCAGCGCCTGCGCCAGGTCAAAGGCGTCTCCATCCTGATCTACGACCAGACCTGCGCCACCGAGAAGCGTCGCCGCCGCAAGCGCGGCAAGCTCGAGGACCCGCAGAAGCGGGTGATGGTCAACACCCTGGTCTGCGAAGGCTGCGGCGACTGCGGGCAGAAGAGCTTCTGCGTGTCGGTGCTGCCGCAGGAGACCGAGTTCGGGCGCAAGCGCCAGATCGACCAGTCCAACTGCAACAAGGACTATTCCTGCGTCTCCGGCTTCTGCCCGAGTTTTGTCACCGTGCATGGCGGCAAGCCGCGCAAGGGCCGGAAGGCCGAGGCGGCGGCGCGGCTGGAGAACCTGCCGGCGCCGGTCTTCCGCTCCTCGCTGGACACGCCCTGGAACATCCTGATCACCGGCGTCGGTGGCACCGGCGTGGTCACCATCGGCGCGCTGCTGGGCATGGCCGGGCACCTGGAGGGCAAGGGCGCCACGGTGCTGGACCAGACCGGCCTGGCCCAGAAGGGCGGCGCGGTCACCACCCACGTGCGCCTGGCGCGCACGCCGGCGGACATCCACGCCGTGCGCATCGCAGCGGGCGAAGCCGACCTGGTGCTGGGCTGCGACATGGTGGTGGTCAACGACTACTGGGCGCTGTCCAAGGTGCGCGGCGAACGCTCGGAAGTGGTGCTCAACACCTACGAGGCGATGCCGGGCACCTTCACAACACGCCCGGACCTGCACTTCCCCGCCGCCGAGATCATCGCCGGGGTGAAGCTTGCGCTGGGCGGACGCGAGCCGCGCCTGCTCGATGCCACCCAGCTGGCCACCGCGCTGCTGGGCGATGCGATCGCCACGAACCTGTTCATGCTCGGCCATGCCTGGCAGCTGGGCCTGGTGCCGCTGTCCGAGGGCGCACTGATGCGCGCGATCGAGCTCAATGGCGCCGCCGTGGAAATGAACCGCCAGGCCTTCGCCTGGGGTCGCCTGGCGGCGGTGGATCCGGATGCGGTGGCCGCGGCGGCCGGCCTGGTTTCCAACCCGGGCACGGCGGCCGAGCACCATGCCGACGACCTGCGCGTGCTGCCGCCGGGCGACTGGGAAGGCAGCGAATGGGGCAGCACCAGCGCCCCGGACCCGTCGACTTCCGGACGCGAGTGGCGCGGCCTGCCCGCTTCGGCGGCCGGCAACGGCACCGGCGCCGGGGCCTCGCCACTGGACACGGCCACCGGCGCGATCGCCGCGCTGCCGCTGGACGACCTGCGCCTGTCACGCGGCCTGGACGAGCTGGTCGAACGGCGACGGGCCTACCTGGCCGCCTACCAGGACCGCGCCTATGCGGCCCGCTATACCGGGCTGGTGCAGAAGGTGCGCGAGGCCGAGGCCGCGCGCGCGCCGGGCTCCACCGCGCTGACCGAGGCGGTCGCCCGCTACGCGTTCAAGCTGATGGCCTACAAGGACGAGTACGAGGTCGCGCGCCTGTACACCGACGGCCAGTTCCAGCGCCGCCTGCAGCAGCAGTTCGAGGGCGACTACCGGCTGCACTTCCACCTGGCACCGCCGCTGCTGGCGAAGAAGGACGAGCAGGGACGCCTGGTCAAGGGCGAGTACGGACCCTGGGTGTTCACCGCGTTCCGCTGGCTGGCCAGGCTGAAGTTCCTGCGCGGCACCGCGCTGGACCCGTTCGGCCGCACCGCCGAGCGGCGCATGGAGCGGCAGCTGGTGGAGGACTACTTCGCGACCATCGAGGGCCTGCTGCCGAAGCTGGACGCCGGCAACGTGCAACTAGCAGCGGAGATCGCCAGCATCCCGGACCAGATCCGCGGCTACGGCCACGTCAAGGACGCGCACCTGGAAAAGGCCAAGGCGCGTGAAGCGGAGCTGCTGCGCGAATGGGACAACCCGCTGCGGGTGGTGCTGCGCGCCGACGCCGCCTGAGCGGCCGCGCTCAGTCCGCCGGCGCCGGGCCGGTCGAATCGCGCAGCTGCAGCGCGTAGGGCATGTGCACCATGCTGCCGGCACCGCGGTCGCGGATCGCCGCCAGCAGCTGCATGGTCGCGACCTGGCCCATGTCCCGGGTCGGCTGCTGCACCGTGGTCAGCTGCGGGAAGATGTGCTGGGCGATGGGCGTGTTGTCGAAACCGCACACCGACACCTCCGCCGGCACGCGCAGGCCCAGCTCGCTGGCCGCGCGCATCACACCGGCAGCCATGTCGTCATTGGCGGCGAAGATCGCGGTGGGGCGGTCGTCCAGGCCGAGCAGGCGGCGGCCCGCCTCCAGTCCCGAGTCGAACGAGAACTCGCCGTCGACCACCAGTTCCGGGTCGTAGCACAGGCCGGCGCGGCGCAGCGCGGTGCGGTAGCCGGCCAGGCGCCATTCGCTGGCACCGTGGTCGGGGTGGCCGCGCACATGGCCGATGCGGCGGTGGCCCAGGGCGACCAGGTGCGCGACCAGCTCGCACACCGCGTCGTGCTCGTCCAGGGTCACGCCGATGCGGCCCTCGCGCCGGTAGGGCGAGATGCAGGCGAACGGGATGCCGCGCTGGTCCAGGCGGTCGAGCAGCCCCTCGCTGTCGGTCAGCGGCGGGGTCAGGATCAAGCCGTCCAGGCGCGATACCGACAGCAGCGCGTCCACCGTCTCCACGCAGTCCGGCGCATGGAACGCCACCGGCTGCATGACCATCCCGTAGTGGTGCGCCTCGCATGCATCGACCACGCCGGTGACCACCTCCATCAGGTAGTTCGGCGACGGGTTGTCGTACAGCAGCGCCACCAGGTACGAACGGCTGCCGGCGAGGCTGCGCGCGGACGGGTCGGGGCGGTAGTTGAGCGCCGCGACCGCCGCACGCACGCGCTCGCGGGTGGACTCGCGCACGCCCGGCTCGTGGTTGAGCACGCGCGAGACGGTCTTCATCGAGACGCCGGCCATGGCGGCCACGTCCTCGATCCGGGCCCGCGCCGGGGTTTCCCCCGGGCGCCGGCTGCGGCCGTCGCTGGACGGCGCCGCGCTCACCAGAAGATGGCGTACAGCGCGGTGAGGATGGCGACCACGCCCAGGGCGCCGAAGTTGAACCCGGCGCTGGTGCGGTAGGAGACGTCGTCGACGCGGATCAGGTCGCTGCCGGCCTGCTGCCGTGCGGTGGCCAGCGACACGCCCACCGCCAGGGCCAGCGCGAGCAGGAACACCAGACCGACGCGGTCGATGAAGGGCAGTTCCGGCCAGGCCATCTTCAGCACGATCGACAGCACGAACGAACCGATCGCCGCGGCCAGGGCACCGGCCTCGTTGGCACGCTTCCAGAACAGGCCCAGCACGAAGATCACCACGATGCCCGGGGTGAAGAAGCCGGTGTATTCCTGGATGAACTGGAAGGCCTGGTCGAAGCTGCCCAGCAGCGGCTTGGCCAGCAGGATGCCCAGCACCACCGAGACCGCCGCGGCGATGCGACCCACGCGCACCAGCCGGGTCTGCGCGGTCTGCGGGCGCGCCTTGGCGTAGAAGTCCAGGGTGAAGATGGTCGCCACCGAGTTGATCTTGGAGGCCAGCGACGCGACGATCGCCGCCACCAGCGCGGCGAACACCAGGCCGAGGATGCCGGTCGGCAGCAGGCCCATCATCGTCGGGTAGGCCTGGTCAGGCTTGTCCAGGCCCGGCGCCAGCATCACCGCGGCGATGCCCGGCACCACCACGATCAGCGGCATCAGCAGCTTCAGGAACGCGGCGAACAGCACGCCCTTCTGCGCTTCCTTCAGGTCCTTGGCCGCCAGCGCGCGCTGGATGATGTACTGGTTGAAGCCCCAGTAGCTGATGTTCATGATCCACATGCCGCCGATCAGCACGCTGATGCCCGGCAGGTCCTTGTAGAACGGGTTGTCCTTGCTGAGGATCATCTCGAAGTGGCCGGGATTCTCGGCCCACAGGCGGCTGAAGCCGCCGACGATGCCGTCCGCGCCGCCGATCTGGTTCAGGGTCAGGCCGGCCACCAGCAGGCCGCCGAGCACCAGCAGGGTGACCTGCACGATGTCGGTCATGGCCACCGCCTTCAATCCGCCGTAGAGCTGGTACAGCAGCGCGAACACGCCGATCAGCACCACCGCGGTCATCTGGTCCATGCCGGTGACCTGGTTCACCGCGATGGCGCCCAGCCACAGGATCGAGGTGATGTTGACGGCCACGTACAGGCCCAGCCAGAACACCGCCATCAGGGTGCGGATGCGCGTGCCGTAACGTTCCTCCAGGAACTGCGGCATCGTGTAGATCTTGTTGCGCAGGAAGATCGGCAGGAAGAACTTGCCGACGATCAGCAGCGTGGCCGCGGCCATCCACTCGTAGGAGGCGATCGCCAGGCCGATGGCATAGCCGGAGCCGGACATGCCGATGATCTGCTCGGCCGAGATGTTGGCCGCGATCAGCGATGCGCCGATGGCCCACCACGGCAGCGACTTGCTGGCCAGGAAGTAGTCGCTGGCCGACTTCTCGTGGCCGGCCTTCTCGCGCGAGACCCACTGCGCGAGGATGAAGATGCCGGCCAGGTAGGCCAGCACGATGACGATGTCCAGCGTCGCAAGTTTCACTCGGGTTCTCCACGATTCTTGGGGCCGGCGGCCGCGAGGGCCACCGTGCGGCGGCGCCTGGAGGTGGAGGAACGTCAGCCGGCGTGGTCCGCAGGCGGTACCGGCCATCCCCGGCGGCGTGGTGCGCGCGGACCGGCCGCACGCATCGTCGCCGCTTCCCCCAAAGCGTCTGACAGCGCTGTCTTATGGTGGTCCACCGCGGGGCTTGTCAAACCGCGCGCCGCCGGGCTGCCGCTACGGCAGCGGGCGGGCGGGCAAAGCCGCGTGGCTGCGTATTCCAGGGCTTGCGTGCTACGCCACGATCACTGCGTTGCAGCAAGGTTTTGCGCGAAACGTCCTGCGCCAACCAGGCCGGCAGGTGCAGGCATGGCAAGCCGTGGCCGGTGGGCAGGCGCCACCGGCCACGGATTCGCTTACTCGCCGCGCGGGCAGTCCACGATGTTCTCGGCCTCGCTGACCGCACCGACGGCCACGCGCGAGATCGACAGGGTGGTCGCCGCGTCGGAGTGGATCCGCATCAGCGAGCCCAGCGCGGACACATCCGCACCGGCCGCGGCCAGGCACTTCAGCGGCACGCCCAGCGTGGTCCACTCGCCGGCCTTCAGCCCGGCCAGGCTGGACCCCAGCGCGACCGGCTTGCCCTGGCCGGCGCTGATGCCGACGTTGCCGCCGGCAGCCAGCGCGTCCACGCGCAGGGTGAGGACCAGCAGCAGGTCACCGTTGGTCTCGCGCGACAGGTCCACCGCCGGCTCCGCATACACCGACACGCTGGCCGGACCTTCGCCGGACCAGGTGAAGCGGCGTGCATCCTCCTGGCGCTGGTGGTCGACCGCGGTCACGACCAGGCTCTTGTCATGCAGGCCGGCCGGCACGGTGGTGATCTGCGCGGTGTGGTTCTGGGCGTTCTCCACGCGCATGGTCAGGCCCGGGGCCAGCATCGCGTTCTGGAAGTACACGCCCGGAGCGGCCTGCAGGCCCTCGATGCCCGAATCCTCCGGCAGCGGGTCCAGGTCGCCGCCACCGGCGTAGGTCAGGCCGTGGCCGAACGGGAACAGGGTCTTGTACTGCGGCGAGCGCACGTTGCCCTCGGTGGCCTGTGCCGGCCAGGAGAAGCTCAGCTTGCCCTTGAAATCGTGGGCGATGCTGCCATCAGGCTTGCGCAGCAGCACGTCGGCCACGCCCGCGCCTTCCGAACCCGGCAGCCACGCCACCACGAACGCGTCGGAAGCGTTGATCTCGCGGTTCATCCACAGCGGGCGACCGGTGATGAACACCGCCACCACCGGGATGCCGTCGGCCTTGAGCCGCTTGATCAGCTCCAGGTCGCGGTCATCGCCGGGCTTGTACAGCAGGTTGGCGATGTCGCCCTGGAACTCGGCGTAGGGCTCCTCGCCGAACACCACCACGGCCACGTCGGGCTTGGACTTGTACTTGCCGTCCACGGACAGCTCGGCGCTGCCGCCGGCGGCCTTCACCGCGCGCTCCAGGCCCTGCCAGATCGAGTCGGCGTTCGGGAAGTCGGCACGGGTGGTGCCGGTGCCCTGCCAGGTCAGCGTCCAGCCGCCGGCCTGCTTGCCGACGTTGTCCGCACCGTCGCCGGCCACCAGGATGCGCTGCTTCGGCTGCAGCGGCAGCAGGCCGCCCTGGTTCTTCAGCAGCACCAGCGATTCGCGCACCGCCTGGCGGGCCACCTCGCGATGCTCCGGCGCACCCAGCAGCTCGAACTTGCCGCCCAGCGCGCGCTCGGACGGCTTGGGCGCGTCGAACAGGCCCATCAGGAACTTGACCCGCAGCACGCGGCGCACGGCGTCGTCCAGGCGCTCCATGGCCAGGGTGCCGTCGCGGGCGGCGGCCAGGGTGGTCTCGTAGATGCCCTTCCAGCTGTCCGGCGCCATCGCCATGTCCAGGCCGGCGGTGAACGTGGCCGGGCAGTTGTCGTTGGTGCAACCGGGAATCTGGCCGTGGCCGTTCCAGTCGCCGACGACGAAGCCGTTGAAGTTCATCTGCCCCTTGAGCACATCGGTCAGCAGCGGCTTGTGGCCGTGCAGCTTGGTGCCGTGGAAGCTGTTGAAGGAGGCCATCACCGACTGGGCGCCGGCGGCGACCGCGGTGACGTAGCCGGCGGCGTGGATGTCACGCAGCTCCGCCTCGCTGACCTGGGTGTCGCCCTGGTCGCGGCCGCCGGTGGTGCCACCGTCGCCCAGGAAGTGCTTGACCGACACCATGACCCGGTGGTCGCCGAGGAAGTCCTCCTGGCCGGGCACGCCCTGCAGGCCCTCGACCATGGCCCGGGCGAACTCGGCCACCAGCTCCGGATTCTCCGAATAGCCTTCGTAGGCGCGGCCCCAACGCACGTCCTGCGGCACCGCCACGGTCGGCGCGAAGGTCCACTCCATGCCGGTGGTGCGGGTCTCCTGCGCGGTGATCTGGCCGATCCGGCGCTGCAGCTCGACGTTGCGGGTGGCGCCCAGGCCGACGTTGTGCGGGAACAGGGTGGCGCCCACCACGTTGCTCTGGCCGTGCATGGCATCGATGCCCCAGATCACCGGGATCGCCTTGCCACCGCCGGAGGTGTCCATCGACGCCTCCCAGAACGCATCGGCCAGGGCCAGCCACTCGGCGGGCCTGGCGTTGTACTTGCCGCCCGGGTCGGAGCTGCCGCCGGCCAGGACCGAGCCGAGGCGGTACTTGCGCACGTCGTCCGGGGTCAGCGAGGCGATGTCGCCCTGCACGATCTGGCCGACCTTCTCCTCGAGGGTCATGCTGGCCAGCAGCTCGTCGATCTTCTGCTCGAGCGCCGGGTCGGCCTGCAGCGGCCACTCCGGGGACGGCCAGGTCGACGGATTGATGCTGCCGTCGGCGGCAGCGGCCGTTTCGGCGGTGGCGCCGGTCTCGGCGCCAGTGTTGCCGCAACCGGCCAGCAGGGCCACGGCGAGCGCGGTGGCCAGCGTGGTGCCGATGCGGATGCCGGGCGCGCGGGCGCCAGCAAGCTTGATACTCAAGGTGTCTCCCTCCCTCAGTTGACTTCGGTCCGGGCGGCCACGGGCCTCCGGGGGCCATTCGACCCGGTCGCGGCAGAGGCTCGGTGCAAACTGTCAGCGCTGTCAATCCGCTGCGGAGCCCGGAACAGCGGGCCCGTGGACGGCCATCCGCCCCAGCGGCCCGTCCTGTGGTGCTTGCGCCTGCGACGCACGCAGCGGTGGCCGGAGCGGCAGGTCCGGCAGCGCCGGACACAACCCGGCGATTGTGTTGCGTCGCAACAGCAAAATGCGGCGACCCCGGCCGCACCGGCGGGGGTTGCTGCAGCCACCATCGGCCCCCGAAAAGCCGTGGCCGCTTCCGAAGCCGGCGCGTCCATCCCTATAATCGGAAAGCTGTGGCCGCGGGCCGCTCGCCAATAGGATGCGAAGTGCGCAACTACGACCTGGAATTCCTGAAGCGTTTCTCGATGATCCTGGGCCTTCTTGCCCTGATCACCCTCGGGCTGATCCTGCTGGCGTACCACCTGCACGGTCGCATCCCGCCGGAGGTCTCGCCCTCGGCCGCCGCCCGTACCGAAGCGCGGATCGCGCCGGTCGGCTCGGTCTATGCCGGTGATACCGGTGCCGCCGCCCAGGCTGCCGCCGCGGCCGCCGCCGCCGCCGCCGCCGCTTCCCAGGTCGCCTACGGCGGCACCCTGGACGGCTCGGTGATCTACCAGAACCTCTGCGGCGCCTGCCACACCAACGGCGTGGGCAACGCCCCGACCCTGGCCCGCGGCGACTGGACCGCGCGCATCGGCCAGGGCAAGGACACCCTGTACCGGCACGCGATCGAGGGCTTCACCGGCCCCGATGGCGGGGTGATGCCGCCCAAGGGCGGCAACCCGGGCCTGACCGACGAGCAGGTGCAGGCCACCGTCGACTGGATGCTGGACAACCTCAAGTAAGCCATCGCCCAGCCGCTTCCGCTGACGCCGCCTCCGGGCGGCGTCCGTGTTTCCGGCCGTGCCCTACGCCGCAGGACCGCCCCATGCCCCCCGTCATGTCCACCCGCTTCGCCCTGTGCTGCCTGCTGCTGGGCGCTCCCTCCGTCGCTTTGGCCGATGCGGCCCCGCTCGCCATCGGCCAGCTCGCCAGGGGCGATACGGCGGGGGAGCAAGTGCGGGTGGCGGGCGTGGTCAGCGCCGATTTCCGCGCTGGCCTGGGCGGCTTCTACCTGCAGGATGACGGCGACGGCGATCCGGCTACCCCGGACGCGCTGCTGGTCCAGGCCGGGCCGGAGGCGGCGGTGCCGGAGGGGTTCGGCCCTGGCCTGCACTGCCAGGTCAGCGGCAGGCTGGTCCAGGTGCGCGCCGGACGCGACCTGCTGCGCGCGCTGGCGCCGGAGGCGATCGGCCCGTGCCGGCCCGCCGCCCCGGTCCAGCCGCTGCGCCTGGATGCCCTGCCGCAACGCTGGGAGCCGCTGGAAGGCATGCGCCTGCGCATCGAGGCGCCGCTGACGGTCACCGGCACCCACGCACTCGAACGCTATGGCGAGCTGACCGTGAGCTTCGCCGGTCGCCAGTGGCAGCCCAGCGAACTCGCCCTGCCCGGCACGCCCGAGCATGCCCGCCTGGCCGCGGCCAACGCACGCCAGCGACTGCTGCTGGACGACGGCAGTGGCGAGCGCGAGCCGGACGCCATCGCCTACCTCGGCCAGGCCGGCACGCCGCGCGTGGGC
>JAEWAG010000096.1 GCA_023391775.1 Pseudomonadota bacterium
GTTCTCCACCGAGATGGCCTGCTCCTCCGACAGACGACGGGCACGCTCGGCCTCACTGGCCGCCACCTGCGACTGCGCGCGGGCCCGGGCCAGCGCCGCCTCGGCCTGCGCCAGCGCGGCGCGATAGCTGCGTGCGTCGATGGTGAACAGCACGTCGCCCTTCTTCACTTCCTGGCCTTCGCGGTAGTTCACCTGGTCGATGTAACCGGACACGCGCGGCCGCAGCTCGACGCTCTCGACCGCCTCGATGCGGCCACTGAATTCGTCCCATTGCTGGACGGGGCGTACCGGCACCTCGGCGACGCTGACTTCCGGCGCCTGGGGAGCCTGCTCGGCGGCCTGCCCGCTGCAGCCCGCCAGGACCGCCAGCGCGAGGGCACTGGTGGCGCCGAGGGCCAGCATGCGGCGGGGTTGGGTGCGGGGTCGGATCTTGCGGTTCATGGGTGTGTCCTCGTACGTATCGGGGGAGATGGAGCAGGCGCGCGCTCAGGCGGCACGGCCGGGTTGGGAGGTGCGGGATACCGCCTCGAGCACGGCAGCGAAGTCCGGCTCGATCAGGGCCTGCGGACCGGCGGTCGCGGCAGGGGCGTAGGTCACGACGCTGCGCGCGTCAGGGCTGCGGGTGGCCAGCAGGGAAACGACGGCGCGGCCCACGCCCAGGGCGCTGTGCCAGCCGGCACAGGCGCGCGCGGTGTTCTCGGTGGTCCACACCGGCGCATCGATGGACAGCATCTGCAGGCGCACGCCGCTGGGCTGCGCTTCCTCGCTCAGCACCTGCGCGAGCATGCGGGTGGCGCTGACTGCCACGGAGGCGTGTCCGTAGCCGGCCCAGCCCGAGCGCGCCTGCGGCCCGCCGGCCAGCACGTAGCGGTCGCCGCCCTTGCGCTGCAGGAGCGGCAGCAGGTGGCGTGCGGCGGCCAGGTGCGGAAGCAGGTCCTGCTCCAGGGACGCGGCCAGCAGTGCAACCGGCTGGTCGAGCAGGCGCATCGGCCGGCGGGTTCCCGCGGTGGCGTCGACCACGGCGCGCAGCGAACGCGGGCGCCGCCCGATGCGGCGCGCCAGGTCGCGTGCCGCGTCATCGTCGGCCACCGAGCCGACCATCACTTCCAGGGCCGGCTCCTCGGCGTGCAGTTCGCGCAGGCGCTGCAACCGGGCGGCGTCGCGGCCCACGGCCAGCACCGGGCTTCCGGCTTCCAGCAGCGCGCTGACCACGCCGGTGCCGCCCCTGCCGCTGCCACCCAGCACCAGCACCTCGGAGGCAAGCATCCCGCTCATGGGATTTTTTCTCCCGCGACCGGGATAATCCCGCCGCAACGACCAGTCTGATGCCGGCGTGTGGCCGCCAGGGACACGCCGCCCCGCTGCAGCCGGCGGGGTGCGGTGAACTCGCGGAAATGCCCGCGGGGCCTGCTTTCACCGAGGCGAGGCAGGTGCAAATCGTTGTCATCGCTGGCCGCGCTCGTGGGTAGGAACGCGGCGATCAGGCGCCGGATCAGCATGGCGGCCCTCTTTCATTGGGGAACGGGGTGCGACGTTACGCTCCAAATCTGGACTTGATTAGTCCTGATTAAAGGGAATAATCGTCCCGCACCAGGTCCAATCTGCTGACCACCCCGCCTCTTCCCCGGATATCCCCCATGGCATACGACCTCAACGACACCCTTGTCTTCGTCAAGGTGGTCGAACAAGGCAGCTTCATCGCCGCTGCAAGGTCACTCGGCCTGCCCAAGACCACTGTCAGCCGCAAGGTGCAGGAGCTGGAGACCCGCCTGGGTGCACAGCTGCTGCACCGGACCACGCGCCGCCTCGGCCTGACCGAAGCGGGCAACGTGTATTTCGAACACTGCCAGCGCATCGCCCGCGAGCTGGAGGAAGCCGAGGGCGCCGTCGGCCAGCTGCAGGGCGGCCCGCGTGGCTGGCTGCGCTTCACCGTCCCCTATTCGGTCGGCATCGCCTGGATCTCGCCGCTGCTGGGCCAGTTCCATGCGCAGTACCCGGAGATCCGCCTGGACATGCACATGAGCAATGACCCGGTGGACCTGATCGGCAACGAGATCGACGTGGCGCTGCGCGCCGGTCCCCTGCCCGACTCGACCCTGGTCGCGCGCCGGCTGGCCGGCTTCCGCACCCAGGTGTTCGGCAGCCCGGACTATATCCGGCGCCGTGGCGAGCCACTGCATCCGGAAGAACTGCAGCACCACCGCATCCTCGCCGTGCGCAAGCACTACCATGCCCATCCGTCGCGGATCACCTGGCCGCTGACCGATGGCAATGGCACCAGCACCGACTTTCCGATCGACCCGCTGATGGTGGCCAACGACCCGTCGGCGCTGATCGGCGCTGTGCTGCACGGCGAAGGCCTGTCGCTGGTCACCGACGTGACCGCCAAACCCTACGTCGAGAGCGGCCACCTGCGCCGCGTGCTGGCCGGCTGGACCGGACCGATGGTGGACTTCAACGCGGTATTCCCGCGCGGACGCGTGGTCTCCCCCAAGATCCGCGCCTTCGTCGATTTCCTGGTCGAACGGCTCAGCTCCAACGCCGATTACATGATGCTGCACTGCCCTTCGCGCTGTCCGACGGAGGAATCGGCCGCGACAGGCGAGCCGGCCCGGCAGGACGCCGGGGCGGCCGCGGAGGCCAGCGTGCGCGACGGCAAGCGGATCCTCGAGGAGGCCACCGCCTGACGGTGCAGCCGGCAACGCAAAAGGAAAAGGGCCGCATTGCGGCCCTTTTCTCTACCAGCAGAACCTTCGCCAGGCCTCAGGAGCGGACCGGCACCAGGGTGATCTCCACGCGCCGGTTGGCCGCACGTCCGGCCTCGGTGTCGTTGCTGGCGATCGGGTAGCGCTTGCCGGCACCGACGGTGATGAACCGCTGCGGATTGATGTTCTGCGACACCAGGTACTGGGTCACCGCATTGGCGCGCTGCTCGGACAGGCGCTGGTTGACCTCGTCACCGCCGATGCTGTCGGTGTGGCCAGCCACCTCGACCACGGTCTTGTCGTACTCCTTGAGCACCTCGGCCACGCTGCCCAGCACCGGGTAGAACTGCGGGTCCAGGTTGGCGCTGTTGAAAGCGAAGGTAACGTTGCCCGGCATGTTGAGGGTGATGTTGTCGCCGTCGCGGGTCACGTTGACCCCGGTGCCCTGCAGGCGGTCGCGCAGCGCGGCCTGCTGGCGATCCTGGTAGGAACCGACCGCGCCACCGGCGAGTCCGCCGATGCCCGCGCCGATCAGCGCATGCTGGCGGCGTTCCACGGCGCTGTCGCCGGTCAGCAGGCCCGCCGCCACGCCGATGCCCGCGCCGATCAGCGCGTTGCGGCTGGTGCGGTTCATCTGCTGCTGGCCGGTGTACGGATCGGTGGTCTGGCAGCCGGCGGCCACCATCGCCACCAGGCTGGCGGTACCGAGCAGGGCAAGGGTCTGCTTGCGGATCTTCATACGTGCTCCTTGTGCATGTGGGGCGGCCTGGCCGCGCGCCCCGGATGCTAATGCCCCGTCCGTGAACGGATGATGGCGATGCAGGCGCCAGCGTATGGACTATTCGAAGGAGCCGACCGCGTCGTTGGCGAGGTTGTCGAAGCGGGTGTACTCGCCGAAGAACTTCAGCTTGATCGAACCGGTCGGGCCGCTTCGGTGCTTGCCGATGATGACCTCGGCCAATCCCTTGTCCGGCGAATTTTCCTTGTTGTAATACTCGTCGCGGTAGATGAACAGGATGATGTCCGCGTCCTGCTCGATGGCGCCCGATTCGCGCAGGTCAGCCATTACCGGGCGCTTGTCGGTTCGTGTTTCCAGCGAGCGGTTGAGCTGGGACAGCGCCATCACCGGGACGTTGAGCTCCTTGGCCAGGGCCTTGAGCGAACGGCTGATCTCGGAGATCTCGGTGGCGCGGTTCTCGCTGTTGCCCGGCACCTGCATCAGCTGCAGGTAGTCGATCACCACCAGGCCCAGGCCGTGCTCGCGCTTGAGGCGGCGGCACTTGGAGCGCAGCACGTCCGGCGACAGCGCCGGCGTGTCGTCGATGAAGATCTTGGTTTCCTTGAGCATCCGGATGGCGCTGGTCACCCGGCTCCAGTCCTCGTCCTCCAGCTGGCCGGTGCGCAGGCGCTGCGCGTTGACCCGCCCATTGGAGGAGATCAGGCGCAATGCGAGCTGCGCGGCCGACATTTCCATCGAGAACACCGCCACCGCCTTCTTCGACTTGATCGCCGCGTACTCGGCGATGTTCAGCGCGAAGGTGGTCTTGCCCATGGCCGGGCGGGCCGCGAGGATGATCAGGTCGGTCGGCTGCAGGCCGGCGGTGAGGTTGTCGAAGTCGTTGTAGCCGGTGGGCAGGCCGGTGATGTTGCCGCCGCTCTCGAAGCGCTTCTGCAGCACCTCGAAGGCATCGCGCAGCGCGGTGTTCAGCCCGGTGAAATCGGTGCGTCCGCGGGCCCCGGCCTCGGCGATGGCGAACACTTCCTGCTCGGCGCGCGCCAGCAGCTCGGCACTGTCGCGCCCCTCCGGCTGGAAGCCGTTGTTGATGATCTCGGTACCGACCTCGATCAGCTGGCGCAGCACGGCCTTGTCGCGGACGATCTCCGCATACGCGCGGATGTTGGCCGCCGACGGCGTGGTGGTGGCCAGCTCGACCAGGTAGGCGCCACCGCCGATCTGCTCCGAATAGCCCTGTGAGTCGAACCACTCGCCCAGGGTCACCGCGTCGAACGGCTGGTTCTTCTCGGCCAGCTCGCGGATGGCCCGGTAGATCAGCTGGTGGTCGCGGCGGTAGAAGTCCTTCTCCACCAGCACGTCGCCAACGGTGTCGTAGGACTCCGGTGCCAGCATCAGGCCGCCGAGGACCGCCTGCTCGGCTTCCACCGAATGCGGCGGCACGCGCAGCTGCTCGATGCGCCCGTCGCTGCCATCGCGGTCACGGTCGCGGTCGCGATCACGGTCTTTGCGGAAGCCGGGGCGTGCGGACATTCGGGGAGGTTCCTCGCGGCGGCCGCGGCGCTGGGGCCCGGCCTGGATGGATCAGGTGGAGCGGTGGGTCATCGTATGCGCCGGGCTGGCCGGCCGCCATGGATAACCCTGTGCATAACAGGTGGACATCTCGCCGGCTGCGAAGCCGGAAAAGACGAAGGGCGCCATGCGGCGCCCTTCGCGGCGTGCTGCGGCAGGGCCGATCAGGCTTCCGGCG
>JAEWAG010000118.1 GCA_023391775.1 Pseudomonadota bacterium
CGCGTGGCCCCCCCCCCCCCCGCGCCGACCCGGTGGCCTTGACCGGCCACCGGGTCGGTTGCTGAAAAGAAGCCGGTTCCAAGGAGTTCCCCATCATTACTTCCACGCGCGCGCCAATCCGCCTTGCTCTCCGTTCGCTGAGCCTTGCCATGGTCATGGCGATGGCTCCGGTCGTTGCCGCCGCCGATGATGTATCCGTGGGGGCTGCCACGGCGGTCGACCTGATCCCCGAAGGCCAGCACGTCTCCGATACCGTGGTGGAACTCGCCGGCTGGGTGGTCGCCACCCGGGACAGCGAGGGCTATCCGTTCGCGATCATGGACAAGGCGGCGGCGCAGATCCTGGTGTTCGGCGGCGATGGACGTCTGCGCGGCGCCGCACCCGCACTGTTCGGCTCGGCCAACGGTGACCATACGGCACCGGGCATCGCCGGATTGGCGCTGCGCGAGATTCCCGGGCGCGACCGCACCACGCCCGCCGGTCGTTTCATTGGTGGCTACGGCCCCTCGATCGATGCCGGCCGCGTGCTCTGGGTCGACTACGAATCGGCCGTATCCATCCATCCCACCACCGGTCCTGCCTCAGACAAGCGCCCCGAGCGCCTGGCTTCTCCGCAGCCGGACGACAACCGGGTGACCCACGGCTGCATCAATGTGCAGCCGGAGTTCTACCAGCAGGTGGTCAATCCCACCTTCGAGCGCGGCGGTGTGTTCTACATCCTGCCCGAAGAGGTGCCGCTCGCAGAGGCATTGCCTGAGTTTGCGGAGAGCCGCTCGGCGACTTCGGGGCGGACAGGCAAGCGTTCGCGACCGGCTCCCTAACCGGCCCAGTCTGACCAGGCAGGATGACCGCCTGCTGCTGCGATTTGTGGCAGCCTTCGCCACGCCGTACCGCATCACTGTCTGCCTATCGGTCTGCCACGCATGGGGTCACATCGCCTCCACGAGAGGGCGGTGGAACGATGCATTGCAACGCACGGTGCACCTGCGCAACGGGTGTGTTTCGGCAGTGCGGGAACTGGCCGGGCAGGGATGCAGCGCTTAATATCCATGGCCCCCTGCACGGAAGGCGCGGCTGTTCGACCGGGCATCTTCCGCCACCATCGTACGGAGTGCCCCCATGCGTCCTGATCCACATCCCGCCCGTTCCCCCAGGATGATCGTTGGACGGAGGTTGCTGGCCGGCGGCCTGCTGCTGGTACTGGCCGCCTGCGGCGGCGCGGACAACCAGGCCGCCCCGGATGCTTCCGCCGACGCCGGGGAGCTCAACCTCTACACCACCCGTGAGCCGGCGCTGGTACAGCCGCTGCTGGAGGCCTTCACTGCTGAAACCGGCACCCGGGTCAACACCGTGTTCGTGCGCGACGGGCTGCCGGAGCGTCTGCGCGCCGAGGGCGAGCGCTCGCCGGCCGATGTGCTGATGACGGTGGACAGCGGCAACCTGCTTGAGCTGGTCGACGCCGGCCTTACCCAGCCGGTCGAGTCAGCGGTGCTGGAAGCGGCCATTCCCGCCCACCTGCGCGGTGCCGACGGCCAGTGGTTCGCGCTCTCCCAACGCGATCGGGTGCTGTATGCGCGCAAGGATCTGCAACTCGACGGCTTCGCCTACGAGGACCTGGCCAAGCCGGAGTGGAAGGGAAGGGTGTGCATCCGCTCGGGACAGCACCCGTACAACGTGAGCCTGTTCGCCGCGATGATCGTGCACGCCGGAGAGGAGGCGACCGAACAATGGCTGCGCGGCGTCAAGGACAACCTTGCGCGCAAGGCCGCCGGTGGCGACCGTGAGGTGGCGCGCGACATCCTCGGCGGCATCTGCGACATCGGCATCGCCAACGCCTACTACGTCGGCCGCATGAAGAACAGCGAGCCCGGCTCTGAGCAGTACCAATGGGGCGAGGCGATCCAGGTGATCCGGCCGGTGTTCGCCTCGTCCGAGCGCAGTGGCACGCACGTCAACATCAGCGGCGCGGCCGTGGCCCGCCATGCGCCCAACCGCGACAACGCGGTCAGGCTGCTGGAATACCTGGTCTCCGACCAGGCGCAGAGCCTGTACGCCCGCGCCAACTACGAATACCCGGTCAAGGCGGGCGTGGAACTGGACCCGGTGGTGGCCAGCTTCGGCGAGTTGAGCAGCGATCCGCTGCCGCTGCAGGACATCGTCGCCCAGCGCCGCAAGGCCAGCGAACTGGTCGACCGCGTCGGCTTCGACAACTGACCACAGCCGCGAGATGAAGTCAGGCCCCAGGCTACCCGGCGGCTGGCGCCTCGCCGCCGCCTGCATCGGCCTGGCCGTTGCCATGCCGTTGCTGGCCCTCGCATGGGAGGCGGCCGGCGGCAGCAACGGCCTCTGGTCGCACCTGGCGCGCTACGTGCTGCCCCGGGCCGGGATGAACACCTTGGTCCTGCTGGCCGGGGTAGGGCTGCTGGTGGGCGTGGTGGGGACCGGCACGGCCTGGCTGGTGACCGCCTACGACTTTCCCGGGCGGCGGACCATGTCCTGGGCCCTGCTGCTGCCGCTGGCGGTGCCGACCTACATCATCGCCTACACCTATCTGGACCTGCTGCATCCGCTGGGTCCGATCCATGGTCTGCTGCGGACGATCCTGGGACTCGACGACCCGCGCGATCTGCGCCTTCCCGATGCGCGTTCGCTCACCGGCTGCATCCTGCTGCTGGGGTTCGTGCTGTACCCGTACGTGTACCTCACCACGCGCGCCATGTTCCTGACCCACGCCGGCAGCCTGCTGGAAGCCGCGCGTTCGCTCGGGACGCCGACCTCGGCGCTGTTCCACCGCGTGGCGCTGCCATCGGCGCGCCCTGCCATCGTCGTCGGCATGGTGCTGGCGCTGCTGGAAACGCTCAATGACATCGGCGCGTCCGAGTTCCTCGGCGTGCAGACCCTGACCGTCTCGGTCTACACCACCTGGATCTCGCGCAGCGACCTGCCCGGCGCGGCGCAGATCGCACTGGGCATGCTCGCGGTGGTGCTGGTGCTGATACTGCT
>JAEWAG010000121.1 GCA_023391775.1 Pseudomonadota bacterium
CCAACATCGCCGAGTCGCTGAGCCGCATCCCGGGCATCCAGCTCAACCGCGACGTCAATGGCGAAGGCACCAACATCGCCATCCGCGGCCTGCCCAGCAGCTTCACCAAGACCACGATCAATGGCGCTTCTGTCGCCACCGCTTCGATCGGCCTGGATGCGACCAACCAGAACCGCGAAGTCGACCTGAACATGTTCCCGACCGAGTTCTTCAACCAGATCACGGTCTACAAGTCGCCGGTTGCCAGCCTGCCCGAGGGCGGCGCCTCCGGTGTCGTGGACATGCGCAACATGCGTCCGTTCGACATCTCCGGCAACCACGTCACCTACTCGCTGCAGGCCGACTACAACGACAACAGCAAGAAGGCCAGCCCGCGTGGCTCGGTGATCGCCAACTGGAACAGCGAGGACGGCCGCTTCGGCGCGCTGGTCGGCCTGACCTCCACCCGCGGCAAGCTGGGCGTGGAAGGCTACGAGACCATCGGCTGGACCAACCCCAACCTGACCAACGACCAGTGCCTGGGCAACGGCGACCAGGCCGGCTTCCCGGCCCTTGGCCAGCCCTGCAATGTCACCGGTGGCAATGGCTGGCGCATCCCCAACAGCGTGCCGGGCACCGCCATCGGCCTGACCCCGGGCGAGACCATCGACGCCGAGTGGCTGCTGGCCAACAACCCGGGCCTGACCACCGCGCAGATCGGCGAAGCGCTGATCCCGCGCCTGGGCCGCCCGGTGCACATGTCCGGCGACCGCGACCGCGACGGCTTCCTGGGCTCGTTCCAGTGGCGTCCCAACGACAGCATGGAGTTCAGGCTCGACACGCTGTACACCAGGGCCCACCGCACCAACAGCCGCGTGGACATGAACCTCATCGGCCGCAACGGCCAGATGATCCCGCTGAACATGCAGCTGGACGAGAACAACGTCGTCACCCGCGCCGACTTCACCAACGCGCAGTTCTTCCTCGAGCACCGCGAGTACATCGAGGACGTGCAGTACTGGCAGATCAACCCCGGTGCGACCTTCTGGTTCGGCGACGACCAGAACGTCAAGCTGGACGTGCAGGCCAGCACCAGCCGCAGCTGGATGTTCCGCGAGTCCCCGACCATCCTGGTCAACTCGCCCTACACCACGCTGGAGTACACCAACACCGGTGACACCCCGACCTGGAACACCCCGCTGGACCTGAATGATCCCAACCTGGGCTGGACCTGGGCCGGTGGCCGCCTGAACGTGCAGAACGAGAAGCGCGTCACCGAGACCAGCGGCTTCCGCGCCGACCTGCAGCTGGGCGAGGACCGCAACAACATCAAGCTCGGCCTGGCGTGGGACCAGAACCAGCGCCGGATCCAGGGCTTCGACAACAGCGGTGCCTGGGAAGACCTGGTCTGCCGTGGCCTGAACCCGGACGGCAGCGTGCCGGATCCGCGTCCTGCCTGTAACGGCGGCGGCACCGCCCTGCTGTCGGACGCGGCCCTGGCCGGCTACCTGCGCCGCGGCCCGCACGGCTTCATCGTCGTCGACGCCGACCGCTTCAAGAACGACACCAACTACGCGTTCTACCGCGACACCGCTCCGGAGTCCGGTGGCCCGAACACCGGCGGCTCGACCGGCGGCTTCGACGAGGAGACCCTCGCCGCGTACATGGAGGTCAACGGCGAGTCCGAGATCCTGGACCGCAACCTGCGCTTCAACTTCGGCGTGCGCTATGTCGAGACCGACCAGAACGTCGCCGGTCCGGTGACCATCGGCGGCGTGCGCCGCTGGCAGTCGCTGGACGGTGAGTACAGCGAGTGGCTGCCGTCGTTCAGCGCCGCGTGGGACGTGGCCGACAACGTCGTCCTGCGCATGTCCGGTTCGCGCACCATGACCCGCCCGAACCCGAGCTCGATGCTGCCGGCCACCACCTTCACCGACCAGTCGGCGCAGGTGGCCAGCCAGGGCAACCCGGACCTGACCCCGTACATCTCCACCAACTTCGACCTGGGTGGCGAGTGGTACACCGGGGGCGAGGGCTTCGTCGGCCTGACCCTGTTCAACAAGCGTATCGAGGGCTACACCTTCCAGGGCGTGACCACCCGTCCGTTCCTCAGCCTGGGCATCCCGCTGGACGATCTGACCGAGACCCAGATCGAGGCGCTGAACAACCGCGGCGGCGCCGACGTGGCCACGGTCAACGTGCAGCAGCAGGTCAACGCCGACGCCGAGCTGGAGATCCGCGGCTGGGAAGCGATCTGGGTGCAGCCGCTGAGCTTCGTGCTGCAGGGCCTGGGCTTCATGGCCAACTACACCGACCTGGACATCAAGACCCTGGGCAAGGACGCGGCCGCGCTGTCGGGCAACGTCTACGGCGTGGCTCCGTCGATGTGGAACGCGACCACCTACTGGGAGAACGACGTCGCCTCGGTGCGCCTGTCCTACACCTGGGCCGAAGGTGCCGCCGGCACCGGTCCGAACCAGCAGGGCATCCCGTTCGCGCAGATCTACGGCGAGGACCGCGGCCAGCTCGACCTGTCGGCCAGCTACACGCTGAAGAACATCCGTTCGCAGCCGCAGCTGACCTTCAACGTGCTGAACCTCACCGGCGAGGAGCGTCGTTCGTACTTCGCGTTCCCGAACGCGGTCAACGACATGTACGACCCGGGTCGGACCGTCACCGTGGGTATCCGCGGCACGTTCTGATTGCTGCACTGCACTAAGGATTGCGGCCCACCCGGCGACAACGCCGTGGTGGGCCGCGTTCTTTCCGGGACGCGGAAAAACCCCTTAGAACAAGGC
>JAEWAG010000141.1 GCA_023391775.1 Pseudomonadota bacterium
GCCAGCGCTTGCACCATCCGCGCGGCGGCCGGGCCGGCGCCGTAGACCGGGTAGCCGCTGACATTGGCGATCGCCCCGGCGCGGGCCAGGGCGTAGCCCGGCGGTGTCGCCGCGAGATCGTCGCCGACCAGCTGCACGCCGATGCGCAGCCGCGTCAGGCGCGGATCGGCGAACGAGCGCAGCGGCGGCGATGCCTCGGTCCGCTGCACGAAGACATAGCTGGAGCGGTAGTAGGGGCGCGTGACCAGCACCCGCTCGAAATCCGAGGGCACCCCGACCAGCAGGTCGCACAGGCCGCTGCCCAGGGTCTTGCGCACGAAGCCGCGCTGCAACGGCTGCCAGTGGAAGGCGAGCGGCCGGCGCAGCTCCGCGGCCAGCACGTACGCGATGCGGTTCTCGAAGCCGCTTTCGTCGCGGCGCGAGTAGGGCAGGTTGTCAGGGTCGGCGCAGACCCGCAGCGGCGCCCGCTCGGCGGCCTGCGTGCTGGGGGCCTGCGTGCCGGTGGCCTGCGTGCCGGTGGCCTGGGCGTCGCCCAGGGTGCTGCCTGCGGCGAGGAGCACGGGGACGACGACGGGCAGCCAGGCGCGAAGTGCCGCCGCCATTCGTGCCCGCGCCACCTGGAGCGAGGTGGGCGACGGAGGGGGATTCTGCTCGTCCTGCCGGATCTGCAGGTGGTCAGGGAAGGGCGAAGACATAGAGCATGCCTCCCTTCGTCGTGTGGTCCGGCAGGTCCTTCATCGCGTTCACGAACCCGAGGGCGGCGGTGCCGTCGCGCGGATCGAGGTCGCCGGAGACGATGCCGCCCGCCCAGCCACCGACACCCGCCAGCACGGCGACATACTGCTTGCCGTCGGGGCCGCGATAGGTCACCGGCTGGCCGATGATCCCCGAGTCGGTCTTGTGCTGCCACAGGAGGTTGCCGCTCTTCGCATCGACGGCCTTGAACCAGCCGTCCATGGTGCCGTAGAAGACGACGTCGCCGGCGGTGGCCAGCGTGCCGCTCCAGACCGGGAACTTCTCGTGGAGCTCCCAGGCCTTGCGGCGCGCCACCGGATCCCAGGCGCTGACCAGGCCGCGGTGTCCGCCGGGTCCCGCCACCATCACCACGTCCGCACCGACGTAAGGGGTGCCGGCGATGTAGCTGGTCTGGTAGGTCATCGCGTCCTGGCAGAGGTTCTGGTGCGGGATGTACAGCAGGCCGGTGCGCGGGGACCAGGAGGAGGGCTGCCAGTCCTTGGCGCCCGGTGAAGCGGGGCAGATGTTGCGCACCGCCCGGCCGAGCCGCGGCTCGGTGTCCGGGTTCTCGCGCAACCGCCCGGAGGCGAGGTCGACGCCGCCACTGGTCGTGACCGGCACGAAGGGGTCCGCTGACAGCACTTCGCCGGTGGCGCGGTCGAGCACGTAGACATAGCCGTTGCGGTCGGGGTGGACCAGCACCGATCGCATGCGGCCGCCGATGGCGAGGTCGAGCAGGACGTTCTCGTTGACGCCGTCGTAGTCATGCAGGTCGTGCGGGCTCCACTGGTAGAACCACACGGCCTCGCCGGTGGTGGAGCGGCGCGCGAAGATGCCGGAGGTCCACTTGTTGTCGCCGGGCCGTTGTTCCGGATTCCATGGCCCCGGATTGCCGGTGCCGTAGTAGACGAGGTCGCGCTGCGGATCGTAGGAGATCCAACCCCAGGCATTGCCGCCGCCGATCTTCCAGGCTTCCGACGGCCAGCTGGAGACGCCGAGGTCCTTGCCGCGATCGCTCGCATAGAAAGGCTTGAAGCCGGGGCCGATCAGCACCTCGCTGTCGGGCCCGGTGCTCCACGCGCGCCAGGCGATGCTGCCGTCCCTGGTACGCAGGGCGGTGAGCCAGCCGCGCACGCCCATTTCGCCGCCGCTGTTGCCGACCAGCACCAGGTCGCCGACCACCAGCGGCGCCATCGTCATGGTTTCGCCAAGGTCGATGTCTCCGAGGCGGGTTCGCCAGAGTTCCTTGCCGGACCCGGCGTCGAGGGCGATCGTCTGGTTGTCGAGGGCGTTGAAGAACAGCCGCCCACCGGCATAGGCGGCGCCGCGATTGACGACGTCGCAGCAGGCGACGCCCTGGGCGCTCGGATGGGGGTTCGGCTCGAATCGCCACTTTGGCGGGGATCCCGGCTGGGACAGGTCCAGGGCGTGGACCACGTTGGGGTAGGGCGTGACGATGTACATCATGCCGTCGACCACGATCGGCGCGGCTTCATGCCCGCGGGTCGCACCGGTGGCGTAGCGCCAGGCGAGCTTGAGGTTTCCGACGCTGGCGCTGGTGATCTGCTCGAGCGTGCTGTAGCGAGTATTGGCATGGTTGCCGGCGGCCAGCGGCCACTGGCCCTCCGGCACCGCCACCCCGAGCGGCTCGTCGGCGCGCGCCGAACTTGCCAGCAGCACGAAGAGCAGGAACGGCAGCAGGAGCTGCAGCAGGAAGAACAGGAGCCCGAGGAGCGCTGCGGGGCGGGACTCCCCCGGCCGGGAAGCGACCTCCAGCCGGATCACGCGCGCGGCAGCCGACACTTGCGACGGTTCGCCGACCTCCGGAATGGCCACCTGAAGCTCTCCTCCCGCCCGCATCAGCGGGACCCTGACGCCAGCAAGGGCATTGCGCGTGCCCGCCGACAGTGCGCGTGCCCGTCAGTAGTTGCGCCACAGGCCGGGCGTCGCCAGCTCGACCAGGTTCTGCTCCGGATCACGGAAATAGATGCTGCGGCCGCCCCGCGGCCAGGCGACCTCGCTTTCGATGGCGACATCGTGGCGCAGCAGGTGGCTGCGCCAGTCATCGAGTGCCTCCGCCGCGACGGCAAACGCGAAGTGCAGCCGTCCCGAACCGTCATGCGCCGGGATGACGCCGCCGGGCGTCGGCGCCGGCCGGTCGGTGGTTCCCTGGCGGAACAGCAGCAGCACGCTGCCCGGGCCGGCCGCGTAGGCGGTCAGCCGTTCGTCCTGCATCATCGGCTCGAGGCCGAGCACGTCCTCGTAGAAACGGCAGACGGCTGCCGGATCTTGCACATAGAGGCTGGTTTCGAGCACCGGGCCGAGCGGCGGTGGCAAAGCCATGGCGGATCTCGCAGGGAGGTAGCCGATCGCGGCAAGATCGATGCCCCGGGACCCCGACGAGGTTGCGCCAGCCCCATGGTTCGATTGCCGCACCGGGGCAGGGTGCAACCGGGCGGCGATTTGACCCCCCGGGGGCACGCCATCAATAATGCCGCCCGCGCCGGCGTCGGGCCGCTGCGCCGAGCCGGGCAGGCTGGTCCGGCCGCGGACAGAAGAAAAAGGAAAAAGCAGGAAGGGTTTGAGCCATATGGGCGCGGCACCGGTCTCCATCCGGCGCTACTTGATGTTGATCGTCTTGTCGGCGTTGCTTCCAACCGGGCTCTTCGCAGCCGGACTGGTGTACTTCCTGTGGGACTACCAGCAGAACCAGCGCCACCAGGAGCAACTCGGCCGCGTGCGGGCGCTGGCCTCGCTGGTCGAGGGCGAGGTCCAGAGCACGGTCGCCCGGCTGCAGGTCTTGGCGTCGGACCGCCTGCTTGAGTCTTCGTCGCTGGCGGCCTTCCACCAGCGCCTGCGCGAGCAACTGCGGCAAAGCCAGGACTGGGCGAACCTGGTGCTGCTCGCGCCGGAGGGCCAGCTGCTCAACGCCTCCGTGCCCTACGGAACGCCCCTGCCGACTTCGGTGAACCACCCCTACCAGCGCCTGGCCTTCGAGTCCGGTGACCCGGTGCTCTCCGACCTTTTCATCGCCCGGGTACGCGGCACGCCCACCGTCGGCGTGGCGCTGCCGGTGATACGCGACGGCAAGGTCGCCTACGTGCTGGTGGCGGGGCTGATGCTGGACTACCTGAGCACCCGGCTGAGCTCGGTAGTCCCCACCGAGGGCGTAGCCGGCCTGTTCGATCGCCAGCAGCGGTTCATCGCGCGCAGCCGCGATCCCCAGCCCTACATCGGCAAGCCGCCGGGCGAGCGCCTGCTGGCGGCGATGAAGGAGCAGCACGAGGGGGTCCTGCGCAGCGTCACCCGGGAGGGCGAACGGACCTTCACCGCCTTCACCCGGCTGGCCGAGGGCTGGCACATCGCGGTGGCCACCCCCTCCGCGCCGCTCGACTGGGCGCTGGCCCGCTACCTCGCCCTGGGCGGCGGCGCCTGGCTCGCCATGCTGGCGCTCGGCCTCCTGCTGACTCGCTTCCTGATGGCCCGGATCAACGGCAGCGTGGCGGCCACGGTGCAGACCGCGTCCCAGCTGGCAGCCGGCAGCCCGGCCGAATCCGTGGCGCCGGCGGTGACGGAGCTGGCGACCATTTCCGAAGCCGTCCGCACGCTCTTCCAGCGTGAGCGCCAGGCCAGGGCGCAGGCCGAAGCCGCCAACAAGACCAAGGACGAGTTCCTGGCGATGCTGGGTCACGAGCTGCGCAACCCGCTCGCGCCGATCACCACCGCGCTGCACCTGATGCGCTCGCGGGGCAGCGGCGAATTCGCGCAGGAGCGGGACATCATCCAGCGCCAGGTGCAGCACATGGTCAGGCTGGTCGACGACCTGCTGGACATCGCCCGCATCGCGCGCGGCGCGATCGAGCTGAAGAAGTCGCCGCTGGCGATCTCCGGCATCGTCGCCGAAGCGGTCGAGACCGCGGAGCCGCTCTTCAGGCGCAAGCGCCTGCGCTTGTCGGTGTCGGCACCGTCGCAGGACCTGAAGGTCCACGGCGATGCGGCGCGCCTGGTGCAGGTGCTGGCCAACCTGCTGATCAACGCCGCGAAGTTCACGCCCGACGGCGGGCAGGTCACGGTCGCCACGCAAGCGCGCGGCGGGCAGGTCGAAGTCGCGGTCGCCGACGACGGGGCCGGCATGGAAGCCGCCGAGCTGTCGAGCGTGTTCGAGCTGTTCACCCAGGGCCAGCAGAGCGTCGATCGGCCACGGGGCGGCCTCGGCCTCGGGCTGGCGATCGCGCGCAGCCTGGCGCGGCTGCATGGCGGCGATCTGGTCGGCGCGAGTGGCGGCCAGCATCAAGGCAGCATCTTCACGCTGACGTTGCCGCAGGCCGAAGACGATCCGGTGGTGCCGGCGCCCGCGGAGTCCGACGCGGCCCGGCCAACGGCTTCAAGCGGGCGGCTGGTGCTGGTGGTGGACGACAACGTGGACGCGGCCGTGGGCCTGGCCGAGCTGCTGCAGCTCTGGGGGCTGAGGACCCGGGTACTCCACGAGGGTACGGCGGTGATCGCGGCTTTGCGCGAGTCGTCCCCCGACGTCGTGCTGCTGGACATCGGGCTGCCCGGCATGGACGGCTACCAGGTGGCGCGGTTGATCCGGAGCGAACCCCAATGGCGCCAGCTGCGCCTGATCGCGCTGACCGGCTATGGCCAGGCGCGCGACCACGAGCTGAGTCGACAGGCGGGCTTCGACCTGCATCTGGT
>JAEWAG010000149.1 GCA_023391775.1 Pseudomonadota bacterium
GTGCTGCCGCGCGACCACCTGCCGTACGCGCCGCCGACGCAGGGCGAGCAGGCGCTGGACGCGCTATGGGAGCCGCTGGATGCACTGGCGCCGCCGGCCAAGCAGGTGCTGGTCGAGGCCCTGGTCGATGCGGTGTCGCACGACGGCAGGGTCAGCGTGGCCGAGGCCGAGCTGCTTCGCACGGTGTGCGGCGTGCTGCATTGCCCGCTGCCGGCGATGCTCGCCCATTGAGCGATGCGGGCACCGCGCGCGGGAACGGGCGTGCCTAGGTGGCAGCCGGCGGGTGCCGGCCGAGCAGGTCCGCGGCACGCTCGGCGATCATGATCACCGGCGCGTTGGTATTGCCGCCGGGAAGCTCCGGCATCACCGATGCGTCGACCACGCGCAACGCGTCGATGCCGCGGACCCGCAGCTGCGGGTCGACCACGGCCGCCTGGTCCCGTCCCATGCGGCAGGTGCCGGACGGGTGGTAGATGGTCTCGGCCCTGGCGCGGACGAACTCCTCCAGGCCGGTGTCTGGCAGGTCCGTGCGCGCCGGATGGATCGGCGCACCCAGGAACGGCCTGAAGGCCGGCTGGGAGAGCAGCCGGCGCGAAAGCCGCGCGCATTCGACCATCATCCGCAGGTCGAAGCCGTCCGGGTCGGACAGGTAGTTGGCCTGGATCCGCACCGGGCTGGCCGGGTCGGCATCGTGCAGCAGGATGCGCCCGCGGCTGCGCGGGCGCAGGAAGCAGGCGTGCACGGTCAGGCCGTCGCCCTGCAGGCGGTTGCGGCCATGGTCGTCGAGCATGGCCGGAACGAAGTGGAACTGCACGTCGGGACGGTCGTCGGTCGCCAGAGCGGAGCGCACGAAGCCGCCGGCCTCGGCGACATTGCTGGTGCCCGGGCCACGGCGGCCGCGCAGGAAGTATTCGAACGCGGTCTTCAGCTCGCTGATGCGGTCATAGCTCAGCCCGGGGGGACAGTGGTGCAGGGTGCAGATGTCCAGGTGGTCCTGGAGGTTGGCGCCGACACCGGGCAGGTCCGCGGCCACCGGGATGCCATGCCGGCGCAGCATGTCCGCGGGGCCGATGCCCGACAGCATCAGCAGCTGCGGTGAATTCACCGCGCCGGCGCTCAGCAGCACCTCCGACGCCGCCTGCGCCCGGTGCAGGCGGCCGCCGAGGCGGTACTCCACCGCCACCGCGCGGTGGCCGGCCAAGACGATGCGACTGACCAGCGCGCCGGTGACCACCTCGAGGTTGGCCCGTCCGCGTGCCGGCGCCAGGTAGGCGGCCGCGGCCGAGCAGCGCACGCCATCGCGCTGGGTGACCTGGTAGAAGCCGAAGCCTTCCTGCACCGGCCCGTTGAAATCGTCGTTGCGCGGCCAGCCGGCGTCCACGCCGGCCTCGATGAAGGCTTCGGACAGCCGGTTGCGGTGGCGCAGGTCGGACACCGCCAGCGGCCCGGGGGCACCGTGCAGCGGACCGGCGCCACGCGCGTTGCCCTCCGCACGCAGGAAGTACGGCAGCACGGACTGCCAGTGCCAGCCGTCGGCGCCTGCGGCCGCCCAGGCGTCGTAGTCGCCGGGCACGCCGCGGGTATAGCACATGGCATTGACCGAGCTGCAGCCACCCAGCACGCGCCCGCGCGGCCACCACAGCCGGCGCCCGTGCAGCTGCGGCTCCGGTTCGGTGCTGTAGTTCCAGTTGATGCGGCGGTTGCCGGCCAACCGGCCCAGTCCTGCCGGCATGTGGATCATCGGATGCCAGTCGCGGGGGCCGGCCTCCAGCAGCAGCACCCGGCAGGCCGGGTCCGCGCTCAGTCGCGCCGCCAGCACGCAACCGGCCGAACCGCCGCCGATGATCACGTAGTCGTACATGCATCCCCTTGCCCTGCAGGCCCCCGGAGATGCTGGCGTGGCCGCGCCCGGAGATGCAAGCGCGCGCGTGCGCCGATGCTGGCGGCGCGGCATGGCATCGGCTACCTTGCGCGCCTCGCGGCCTGCAACGGCCGCCGGCCGGCCCTACGACGCATGACCCACGCCACCCACGACCCCAACCGCCGCCACGGCCTGCGGCAGGTGCTGGAACAGCTCGGGGTGGATTCGCCGGCCCTGTGGTGGTCGCTGCTGTACTTCTTCTGCCTGCTCACCGGCTATTACGTGATGCGCCCGGTGCGCGACGCGATGGGGGCCTCCGGCGACGTGGCCGCGGTGTTCCCGCCGACGGCTGTGGCCTGGGCGCAGGGGCTGGGCATCGAGCTGCGCGAGTTCACCCTGCAGGTGCTGTTCACCGCCACCTTCCTGTGCATGGTGCTGCTGCAGCCCCTCTATGGCGCGCTGGTATCGCGCTTCCCGCGGCGGGTGTTCCTGCCGGTGGTGTACCTGGCCTTCATCGCCTGCCTGCTGGGCTTCCACTGGCTGTTCGACCGGCAGGTGCCGGGCCGCGGCGCCCTGTTCTTCATCTGGGTGGCCGTGTTCAACCTGTTCGCGGTGACCGTGTTCTGGAGCTTCATGGCCGACGTGTTCGACAACGCCGGCGCCCGGCAGGTCTACGGTTACATCGGTGCCGGCGGCACCATCGGGGCGCTGCTGGGGCCGGTGATCACCCGGGTGCTGGTGGAGCAGGCCGGCGTGGGCAACCTGCTGCTGGTCTCCGCCGGCTTCCTTGGCGTCTGCCTGCTGTGCATCCTGCGCCTGCGCCGCTACGCCGTGGCCCGTGAGCAGTCACGCGCCGCGGCCAGCGGCGAGGAGGCGATGGGCGGTACGGTGCTGGCCGGCTTGCGCCTGGTCTGGCGCGACCCGCTGCTGCGGGCCATGGCGATGCTGATGTTCTTCGGCGTGGGCGTCGGCACGCTGCTGTACAACGAGCAGGCCAGCATCGCCCGGCGCCTGCTGGACGACGCCAGCCGCACCGCGTACTACGCCAACCTCGACCTGGCCATCAACCTGCTGACCATCTTCGTGCAGGTGTTCCTGACCCGTTGGCTGCTGCGCCGCTTCGGCCTGTCGCCGCTGCTGCTGGGACCGGCCGTCGCGATCCTGCTCGGCTTCGCGGTCCTGGCCGCCTCGCCGCTGCCGATGCTGATCTGGGTGGTGCAGGTGATGACCCGTGCCTGCGAGTTCTCGCTGGCCAAGCCTGCGCGCGAGACCATCTACACCCGGGTCGACCGCGAGGCGCGCTACAAGGCCAAGGCGGTGATCGACACGGTGGTCTACCGGGCCGGCGACCTGAGCTTCGTGTGGCTGCACAAGCTGCTGTCCGCGCTCGGTCCGGCCGCGGTCTTCGCCACGGGCGTGGCCGTGGCCGCGGGCATGACCGCCGGTGCGTGGCGGCTGGTGCGGGCCCAGCGCGCGCTTCCGGACGCGGATCCGGCGCCACGCGCCTGAGGCTGGTGCAGCTGCACGGGCTGTCCGCGCCAGCGCATCGATGTCCACCTGGGCGACGCGCCTGGGGCAGGGCGTCGCCGTGACGCTGCATCTGCATCTGCGCCCGCACCTTCGTTGCGCCATGAGGCGTAGCGCCGCCGCCCGGGGCCGGATTGATTGCCGCTCTCCCCTCGATGGGCCAGGCGGGCCACAACGCGCGACGAAGGCGGCTGGCGTGGCACCAGGTTGCCCGTCCGTCAGGTCGTAGCGGGGCGCGCGCCGGCGTAGACGCGGCAGGTCGCTACCCGATCATCTCGGGCGAGGCGGACATTCCCGGAATGGCCCATCGCGCGGCCCCGCGCACCGGCGCTGGAGCAGTACGGGAGCCAGCCCGACGCATGGTGGCAACGCGCGCACCGGCAAACCCGCAGCGGCCACAAGCGCGTCGGCCACCATCGGCTGGCCTTGCCCCGGATACACGAACGGCGGGCCGAGGCCCGCCGTTGGTGGTTGTCGCGCGAGCCTGCCCGGCCTCAGGCCCGGGGCCGGCCCTGCGCGTCGTAGCGGTCGTAGAAGGTGGCCGCGCGCAGCTCGTGCACGTCGAAATCGTCCACGGTGATGGTGTCCATGGTGATCTCGCGCAGCTCCTCCAGCAGCTTGCGCTCCTCGGTGGTGAGCACGCCCTCGGCGACGGCCTCGTCCAGCTGCGCGCCGAACTCCAGCGCCTCGATGCCCTTGGTCTTGAGCGCCTTCAGGAACTTGCGCTCCACCGGCTCGGCCTGCACCGCCTTGGCCAGGTAGCTGTCGATGCGGCCACCGGGGTTGTTCTCGCACGGGGT
>JAEWAG010000167.1 GCA_023391775.1 Pseudomonadota bacterium
CCCACAACTCGCTTCGCTCAGACACGTGGGCCTCTCCGCCCCCATCGTCGCTGCGATGCTCGGTTCGCTTCAATGGGAGGGGAAGCGACGGCAACAGCAACGGCAACGGCAAAAGCAACTGCAACGACAAAAGCAACTGCAACTGCAACTGCAACTGCAACTGCGACCAAGAGCAACCGCTGTCGCAATCGCGGTGCGGGGGGCATCGGCGGATGTGCGGGCTCGACCGGAAAAAGAGACGGGCCGCAGATGCGGCCCGTCGGGTTTTGCGTGGTGGACTCAGCGGCGCGGCGTGATGGCCGCGGCCGCGACCGCCGTGGCCGATGACACCGGCGCCTGCCGCTTCGGTGCCACCCACAGGCGGAACACGAACCAGGCCAGGGCCAGCGCGCCGACGCTGAACAGCGTGTCGGCCGGCACCCGCATCCACACCAGCAGGTCCACGATCGGCTGCTGCATGAACTCGGCCGAGCGTGCGTACCAGTAGCCGTTCTCGATCGCCGCCACCAGCTGCAGGATGCCCAGCGGCAGCAGGGTGAAGGCGGACATGCCGGCCAGGCCCAGGTTGAGCGACCAGAACGCGGTCTTGAGCAGCCGCTCGCTCCACACCACGTCGGGCTTCATGCCGCGCAGGCAGAACAGCATCAGGCCGATGCCGAGCATGCCGTAGACGCCGAACATCGCGGTGTGGCCGTGGTTGGCGGTCAGGTTCAGGCCCTGCATGTAGTACAGCGGCAGCGGCGGGTTGATCAGGAAGCCGAACAGGCCGGCGCCCACCAGGTTCCAGAACGACACCGCCAGGAAGAACATGATTGGCCACCTGTACCTGCTCATCCACGGCGTGGCGCGGCCCAGTTTCCAGTTGTGGTAGGCCTCGAAGGCGATGTAGGCCAGCGGCACCACTTCCAGTGCCGAGAAGCTCGCGCCCAGGGCGATCACCGCGGTCGGCGTGCCGGTGAAGTACAGGTGGTGCAGGGTGCCCAGCACGCCGCCGGCCATGAAGACGATGGTGGCGAACAGCACCGCCATCGTCGCCGACTTCACCTGCAACAGGCCCAGGCGGGTGAACAGGAAGGCGATCACCGCGACCGCGAACACCTCGAAGAACCCTTCGACCCACAGGTGCACGACCCACCACCGCCAGTACTCGACCATCGACAGGTGGGTGTGCTCGCCCCACATCAGTCCGGCCGAGTAGAAGATGCCGATCGCCACCACCGACAGGAACAGCAGGCTCACGATCGAGCGGGACTCGGCGCCGCGGCGCATCGCCGGCCACAGTGCGCGGCCGCCCAGGGTCAGCCACAGCAGCAGGCCGCCGAACAGGAACCACTGCCAGAACCGGCCCAGGTCCACGTACTCCCAGCCCTGGTGGCCGAACCAGAAGTTCCTGTCCAGGCCCAGCTTCTGCATCACCGCCAGCCACTGCCCTGCGAAGGAACCGACCACGATCACGATCAGGCAGGTCCACAGCACGTTGACGCCCAGGCGCTGGAATTTCGGCTCATGCCCTGAGATCGCCGGGCCGATGTACAGGCCCATGCCCAGCCACGCGGTGGCGATCCACAGCACCGCCAGCTGGGTGTGCCAGGTGCGGGTGAGCGAGTACGGAAGGATCTCGGCCAGGGCGAAACCGTAGGCCTCCTGGCCTTCGACCTGGTAGTGCGCGGTGGTCGCGCCCAGCAGGATCTGCACCAGGAACAGGGCAATCACCACCCAGAAATACTTGGCGGTGGCGCGCATCGAGGGGGTGACCTTGATCAGCGCCAGCGGGTCGGACCTGGGCAGCACCGGCACCATTTCCTCGCCGTGGCTGGCCGCGTAGTGCCAGCCCAGCAGGCCGATGCCCGCGATCAGGAACAGTACGCTGAACACCGTCCACATGAACAGGCTGGACGGCGGCGTGTTGCCGACCAGCTCGTCATGCGGCCAGCTGGCGGTGTAGGTGATGCCACCGGCATCGGAACCGGGACGCACGGTCACCGAGGACCACGCCGCCCACCAGTAGAAGGCGGTGAGCTGGCGGCGGTGTTCGGCGTCGGGCACGGTGTCGTTGCGCATGGCATAGGCCTCGCGCAGCTCCGCGGTCTCCGGCGCGTTGCCGAACAGGCTCTGGTAGTGCATCGCGACCCGGGCCATGGCCTGGGCGCGGTCGGCATCGATGGTGATCGTGCCGGTGGCCTCGTCCCAGGTATTGGGCCGCAACAGCGCCTGTACGCGCTGCGCGTAGGCGGCCCGGGTCGGCGCATCGAGCTGCTGGTAGCCGTCCACGCCATGCTCGCGCGCGGCCCAGATGTCCAGGATCGCCTCGGCCTCGCGGTGCAGCCAGTCCGCGCCCCAGTCGGGAGCGACGTAACCGCCGTGGCCCCAGATCGAGCCCAGCTGCTGGCCGCCGATCGACTGCCAGACCTGGCGGCCGGTCTCGATGTCCTGGCGGGTGTAGACCACCGTGCCGTCGGTGGTGACCACCTGTTCGGGCATGGGGGGCGCCTGGCGGTGGATCTCGCTGCCGACCCATAGCAGGACGGCGAACGACGCGATGAGCAGCACCGCCAGGGCTGCCCAAAGCTTGCGGGTTGAATTCATCGGATGGCTCTCGGCTGCGGGGAACGCCCGCATATTCGGCGCCCGCCTTCCGGCCCTCAATGACGCAGGTCAAGCCGCCGCCGTTCCGGCGGCGCGCGTCGGCTACTGGCGCAGGACGGCCAGCGCCAGCGCCTCCAGGCGCGGCAGGTCCACGATCTCCACGTCGCGCTGCTTGATGTGCAGCAGGCCGTCCTTCTCGAACCGGCGCAACACACGGCTCACCGTCTCGGGGGCCTGGCGCAGGTAGTTGGCGATGTCGGTGCGCGACATGGTCAGCTGGAAGCGCCGCGGCGAGAACCCGCGCGCGGCCAGCCGCCGCGACAGGCCGATCAGGAACGCGGCCATGCGTTCGTCGGCGCTGTTGTCGCGGGCGAACAGCGAGGCCACGCCGATGTCATGGCTCATCAGGCGGAACAGGTGCTGCTGCAGGGTGGGCAGGCGCTGGGCCAGCAGCGCGATCTTGGGGAACGAGAACCGGCACAGCATCACCGTGTCCAGCGCCACCGCGTTGCAGGGGTAGCGGTCGTCGTGGATCGCATTGAGCCCGATCACCTCGCCGGGCAGGTGGAAGCCCAGCACCCGCTCATGCCCGTCGCGGTCGATCTGGTAGGTCTTGACCGTGCCGGCGCGTACCGCGGCGATGGCGGCGAAGGTGTCGCCCTCGCGGAACACGTGCTCCCCGGCCTGCAGCGGGCCGACGTGCTCGACCAGCACGTGCAGGTCCATCAGCGCGCGCTTGTCCATGCCCTCGGACAGGCAGGCCTGGGAGAACGCGCAGGTCGAGCAGAAGGACAGCGCGTCGCCGTCGTCGGCCATCACGGCCGGGTCGGTACGCGGGAAGACGATCCCGGATGACATCATGCGCGGCCCCCCACGGCCCTCAGACGGTGCGGGAATACCGTGGCGCGGCGGCGTCGCCGGCAGGCGTGAGGTAACGGTCGAAGCACATGGCGATGATACGCAGCAGCAGGCGTCCGCGCGAGGTCGCGCGCAGCCCGGAGCCGTCCACCTCGACCAGGCCGTCGGCCTGCAGCGGTGCCAGCCGTTCCAGCGCATCGGCGAAATAGGTGGCGAAATCGATCACGTGGCGGCGGCCAACGGCCTGGAAATCCAGGGCGCCGTGGCACATCAGCTGCTGGATCACGTCGGCGCGGATCACGTCGTCCCCGTCCATGCGCATGCCGCGCCACACCGGCAGGCGGCCGTCGTCGATCGCCTGCTCCCAGCTGCCGATGTCGCGCGGGTTCTGGCTGAAGCTGGCACCGATGTGGCTGATCGCGCTCACGCCCAGGCCCACCAGGTCGCTCTCGGCGTGGGTGGTGTAGCCCATGAAGTTGCGGTGCAGCCCGCCGTCGCGCTGCGCCCGTGCAAGCTCGTCGCCGGGCAGGGCGAAGTGGTCCATGCCGATGTACTCGTAGCCGGCCTGGCCCAGCTTGTCGATCGCCAGGCGCAGCAGGTGCAGCTTGGCCTCGGCCGAGGGCAGGTCTTCGGCATGGATGCGCTGCTGCGGCCGGAACAGGTTGGGCAGGTGCGCGTAGCCGTATATCGCCAGCCGGTCCGGACGCACCTGCAGGGTCGTGTCCAGGGTGCGCTCGAAGCCTTCCAGGGTCTGCCTGGGCAGGCCGTAGATCAGGTCCACGTTGACCGAGCGGAAGCCATGGGTGCGGCAGGCCTCGATGATCCCCAGGGTCTGCTCCACGCCCTGCACGCGGTTGACCGCCTGCTGCACCGCCGGGTCGAAATCCTGCACGCCGAGGCTGGCGCGGTTGAAGCCGGCCGCCGCCAGCTGGCCCACTTCCTCCGGGGTGATGAAGCGCGGGTCCAGCTCGATCGAGCAGTCCATGCGCTCATCCGTGGCGAAGCGGAAGTGCCGGCGCAACACGTCCATGACCTCGGTGATTTGTGCCGGGTCCAGGAAGTTGGGCGTGCCGCCGCCGAAGTGCACCTGCTCCACGTCGCGGTCGCGGTCGAACAGGCTGGAGCTCATCGCGATCTCGCGGTACAGCCGGGTCAGGTAGGTCGCGCCGCGCGCCTTGTCGCGGGTGATGATGCGGTTGCAGCCGCAGTAGAAGCACGGGCTGGTGCAGAACGGGATGTGCAGGTACAGCGAGATCGGCCGCGGGATCGGGTCGCCGTTGCTGGCCGCGGCCACCGCGCGCAGCTCGGTTTCGCCGAAGCCGGGCGCGAACTGCGGCGCGGTCGGGTAGGAGGTGTAGCGCGGCCCCGGCACGTCGTAGCGCCGCAGCAGTTCGGGGTCGAAGAGGGAGGAGAGGCTGGCCATGGCGACAGGCTAGCAGCGCACGCCCGGCTGTCCTTGATGCAGGTCAATCCCGCGCAGCCTCGTCGCGGGGCTTCAGCAAGGTGAGGGTGGCGGACGGCAAGGGTCGGCAGCCGGCAACGCGCCCGGCGCAACCGCGCCGGCCTGACCGGGATCAAGGCGGGCGGCGCGGCGACAGGCGAGGCTGGCGCCATGGAATACCTGGTCCTGCTGGTCCTGCACCTGCTGGCGGCGGTGGCCTTCATCGGCACGGTGCTGGTGGAGGTGCTGCTGATGCCCGGGGTGCGCCGGCGCCTGCCCGCGTCGGCCGGCCGCCAGCTGGAGGCGGCCTTCGCGGCCCAGGTGCGCA
>JAEWAG010000200.1 GCA_023391775.1 Pseudomonadota bacterium
CGGCTGTACCGGCCTGCGCCCAGGCGATGCCATCGGCGCGGTGGAGGGCTGCGCGCCCTGGGCACTCTCCAGCGCGGTCACCCCGGTGCTGCGCAATCCCGCCGACCACCGCCTGTGGACCGCCAACTCGCGCGTGGTCGATGACGCATCCCTGGCCCGCGTCGGTGACGCCGGCTATGCGCTGGGCATCCGCGCCTGGCAGATCCGGCAGCAGCTGCAGGCCCGCGAACGTTTCGACGAGCGCGACCTGCTCGCCATCCAGCTCGACGACCGCGCCCTGCTCCTGCAGCCGTGGTGGCAGCTGTTGCGCGAAGCCGGCACTGCAGCCCCGGCCGGCTCGGCCTTGCGCGAGCTGGCCGACGCCAGCGCCGACTGGAACGGCCATGCCGCCACCGCCACAACGGCATTCCGGCTGGTGCGCGCCTGGCGCCAGGCGGTGCATGCCCGCATCGCCCGCGGCCTGGCGGCACCGGCGCTGGAAGCGCTTGGTCCCGGGTTCGAACTGCCGGATTTCCCGCAGCTGGAAGGGGTGGCCTGGCCGCTGCTGCGCGAGCGCCCTGCGCACCTGCTGCCGCGCGGATTCGACAGCTGGGACGGGCTGCTCGAGGACGCCGCCGCCGAGGTGCGTGGCGAACTGGCCGGGCCCGGGCCGCTGGCCCGGCGCAGCTGGGGCGAGCGCAACACCGCGCGCATCTGCCACCCGCTGGCGGGCGCACTGCCTGGAATGCTGGCCCGTCGCCTGTGCATGCCGGCCGAACCCCTGCCCGGCGACACCAGCGTGCCGCGCGTGCAGGGACCGGCCTTCGGCGCCTCGCAGCGCATGGTGGTGGCGCCCGGCCACGAGGCCGACGGCTTGGCGCACATGCCTGGCGGCCAGAGCGGCCACCCGCTGTCGCCGTTCTGGGGCGCCGGGCACGGGGACTGGGTCCACGGCCGGCCGTCGCCGTTCCTGCCCGGTCCGCCGGTGTACCAGCTGCGTCTGCAGCCGGCCACGCGCTGAGCGCAGGACGATGACCATGCCACTGCAGCCGCCCACTCCGGATCCTGCCCTGCGTGCGGCGCTGTCGCGCCGGTTCGGGCGCATCGTGGTGTTCAGCGGCGCCGGCATGTCGGCCGACAGCGGCATCCCGACCTTCCGCTCGGGCAGCAACGGCCTCTGGCAGGAGTTCGATCCGTCCCGCCTGGCCACGCCGGCCGCGTGGCGGGCGGACCCGGCCATGGTCTGGGGCTGGTACGAATGGCGTCGGGGGCAGGTGGCGCAGGCCGCGCCCAATCCGGGCCACCTGGCCGTGGCCCGGCTGCAGCAGGCCCTTGGTGCCAGCGTCATCACCCAGAACGTGGACGACCTGCACGAGCGGGCCGGCACCGCGGACGTACTGCACCTGCATGGCAGCCTGTTCGCCCCGCGCTGCTCCGGTTGCTGCCGGCCGCATCCGCCAGGTGCAGCTCCTGCCAAGGCCCGGCTCCGCCTGGACCCGCCACGCTGCACGAGCTGTGGCGGCGACGTGCGCCCGGGCGTGGTCTGGTTCGGCGAGGCGCTGGATCCGGCCGTGCTCGGCGAGGCCGCCCAGCGCATCGCTGCCTGCGACCTGCTGCTGGTGGTCGGCACCTCCGGCGTGGTGCAACCGGCGGCCAGCCTGGTCGGGCTGGCACCGGCCGATGCGGTGGTGGTCGAGGTCAACCCGGAGCCACGAGAGCCCGGCGCCCGCCCGGTGCATCACCTGGCGATGACCGCGGCCAGCGGGTTGCCGATGCTGGCCGGGCTCCTGTTGCAACCGGCGCCGGGGAATCCGCCCGCCGGCGCCTGAGCCTGCGCGGAGGGCCGTCAGCCCGCCAGCGCCGTGGCGCTTTCGATGGCCTCGTTGTGCACGCCAGCGACCGCGCGGCCGGACGGGTCAGCCATGTTCGCGAAGCTCGCATCCCAGGCGATCGCCGCCGGCGAGGAGCAGGCGATCGACTTGCCGCCGGGCACCGTCTCGGCAGCCGCCTGGCCCGGGAAGAAGCGCTCGAACACCGAGCGGTAGAAGTAGGCTTCCTTGGTCTGCGGCGGGTTGACCGGGAAGCGCTTGCCGGCGGCCGCCAGCTCGCGGTCGGACACCTGGGCCTCGGCGTGCGCCTTGAGCCCGTCGATCCAGCCGTAGCCGACGCCGTCGCTGAACTGCTCCTTCTGCCGCCACAGGATCTGCTCCGGCAGGTAGCCGTCGAAGGCCTGGCGCAGCACGCCCTTCTCCATCCGCTGCGGGCCGGCGTCGCCCTTGCGCACCATCTTGTGCGCGGCGTCCATGCGCATGGCCACGTCCAGGAACTCGCGGTCCAGGAACGGCACGCGCGGCTCCACGCCCCAGGCCATCATCGACTTGTTCGCGCGCAGGCAGTCGTAGTTGTTGAGCGCGTCCAGCTTGCGCACCAGTTCCTCGTGGAACTCGCGCGCGTTGGGCGCCTTGTGGAAGTACAGGTAGCCGCCGAAAACCTCGTCGCTGCCCTCGCCGGACAGCACCATCTTCACTCCCATCGCCTTGATCCGCCGCGCCAGCAGGAACATCGGCGTGGAAGCACGGATGGTGGTGACGTCATAGGTCTCGATGTGGCGGATCACCTCCGGCAACGCATCCAGGCCTTCCTCGAAGGTGTATTCGAAACCGTGGTGGACCGTGCCCAGCGCCTTGGCGGCCACTTCCGCCGCGGCCAGGTCGGGCGAACCCTTCAGGCCGATCGCGCACGAATGCAGGCGCGGCCACCACGCTTCGGTCTGGTCGCCGTCCTCGACCCGGTGGCGCGCATAGCGCGCGGCCACCGCCGCCACCAGCGACGAATCCAGCCCGCCGGACAGCAGCACGCCGTAGGGCACGTCGGTCATCAGCTGGCGGTGCACCGCCGCCTCGAACGCTTCGCGCAGCGCGTCCGGCGACACCTCCACGCCCTGCACCGCGTCGTAGTCGCGCCACGGCCGCTGGTAGTACCGGCGCAGCTCGCCGGTCGCGGTGTCGTACCAGTGACCCGGCGGGAACTGGGCCAGGTCCGCACAGTCGTCGACCAGCGCCTTCATCTCCGAGGCCACGCGCAGGCGGCCTTCGCGGTCGTGGCCCCAGTACAGCGGCACCACGCCGATCGGATCGCGGGCGATGATCGCGCGCCCCTGCGCCTTGTCCCACAGCGCGAAGGCGAAGATGCCGTTGAGCCGGTTGAGGAAGGACTCCGGCGCGTCCTCGCGGTACAGCGCGTTGATCACCTCGCAGTCGGAGGCGGTCTGGAAGGCGTAGCCACCGCTCAGCTCCTGCTTCAGCGCGCCGTGGTTGTAGATTTCGCCGTTGACCGCCAGGGCCAGCTGGCCGTCCTGCGACAGCAGCGGCTGCGAGCCGCCGGCCGGGTCGACGATGGCCAGGCGCTCGTGGACCAGGATCGCGCCCTGGTCCACGTACACGCCGCTCCAGTCCGGGCCGCGATGGCGCTGGCGTTGCGACAGGTCCAGGGCCTGTCGGCGCAGGTCCTGCAGGTCATCGCCCGGTTGCAGGCCGAAGATGCCGAAGATCGAACACATGGGTGGAACTCCTGGGGTGGATGCTGCGTTTGGTGGGACGGTCGCACTCCGGTGGCGGGCACAAAAAAACCCGCATCGGCCGATGCGGGTTTGGTGTTCGCCAGGCCTCTGCTGCTATGCCTGGTGGCGCCCCCGCATCGGCCGCGCACGGTTGTTCTCCGCAATATTGTTGCGGTTGGTATTGGCCGGATTGGTGCGCGCGGCGGAAGGCATGGGCCGACACTAAACCGGCCTCCTGCGGGCCGCAACCGTTGCCTTGGCAACTGACGCCTCGCTCACGCAGCGCCGCCAATACTCCGCCAACGGCGCACCCCGCGCCGCCTGCATCACCGCGGAGAACCTGCCTTGTCCGACACCAGCCGCCGCCTGTCCCGCACCACCCAGGTCGTCTCACGCCTGGCGCGCCACCGGCGCGTGCTCACCGGCATGGACTGGAGCCAGGCGCCGCCGGTGGAGACCGCCGTGGCGGACGCGTCGGAGGTGGCCCAGGCCAAGGCCTTCGCCGCCGACCTGGAGGCGCTGGGCCCGGCCTTCATCAAGCTCGGCCAGTCCCTGTCCACCCGCCCGGACCTGGTGCCGGCGGTCTACATCGAGGCCCTGGACCGGATCCAGGACGAGGTCGCGCCGGTGGAGACGGCGGTGGTCGAGAAGATCATCGAGGACGAACTGGGCGCGAAGATCAGCCGCATCTTCGACAGCTTCGACCCGGTTCCGCTGGCGGCCGCCTCGCTGGCCCAGGTACACCGCGCGGTGCTGCGCGACGGGCGCGAGGTCGCGGTCAAGGTGCAGCGCCCGGGCATGGATGCGGCCATCCGCCTGGACCTGGAAGTGCTGGCCGGCCTGGCCTATACCGCCGACGCGCTGACCCAGGCCGGACGCCGCCTGCATTTCGCCGACTGGATCGCCGAATTCCGCAAGATCCTGCTGCTCGAACTGGACTACCGGCGCGAGGCCGAGAACCTGGAGCGCTTCCGCGAACGCCTGGCGCCGTATCCGCACTTGTACGTGCCAGCGCCGGTGTGGGGGCTGAGCACCTGCAAGGTGCTGACCATGGAGCTGGTGCACGGCGAGAAGGTCACTGCGGTGAGCGGCCTGCAGCGCACCGAGATGGACCTGGCCACGCCGGCCGCCGAGCTGATGCGCGCCTACCTGGACCAGGTGTTCGCCAATGGCGACATCCATGCCGATCCGCACCCGGGCAACGTCCTGCTGTGCCGCGACGGGCGTCTGGCCCTGATCGATCTGGGCATGGTCGCGCAGGTGGCACCGCGCATGCGCGAGCGCCTGCTCAAGCTGCTGTTCGCCGCGGTGGACGCGCGCGGCGAGGACGTGGCCCGCGAACTGGTGGCGATCGGCACGCGCCTGGAGCAGTTCGACGACATGGCGTTCTCCCGCGATACCGGGCAACTGGTGGCGCGCTATGCCACCGGCGGCCAGCGCACGTCCGAAGGCAAGCTGCTGCTGGACCTGGTCGGCATCGCGGCCGAACGCGGCCTGCGCGTGCCGCCGGAGATCAGCCTGCTGGGCAAGACCCTGCTCAACCTGGAGCGGGTGGCCGACACGCTGGACCCGGAAATGGACGTGCGCGCGCTGGTGGAGTCGCACCTGGAATCGATCATGCGCGCACAGCTGCGCCGCTCGTTCACCAGTGCCAACCTGGCCGGTGAACTGCTGGAAATGCAGGGCCTGTTGCGCGATGCGCCGCGCAAGATCTCCGACACGCTGTCGCTGCTGGCCGAGAACCGGCTGCAGGTGCGGTTGGACGGCCTGGACCACTCGCGCCTGATGGAGAACGTGCAGAAGGTCGCCAACCGCATCGCCGCGGCCGTGGTGACCGCGGCGCTGCTGCTGTCGTCCGCCATGCTGATGCGGGTGGAGACCAAGAGCACGCTGTTCGGATACCCGACGTTCGCGGTGCTGCTGTTCCTGGTCGGCGCGGTCCTGGGCATCGCCATCGCGCTCAGCGCGCTGCTGTTCGACCGTCGCGCGCGCCCGAACGAACGCCGCGGGCCGGGCTAGGCCCCGGCGGCATCTGGCAGCTCACCGAAAATACGTACCGCTGACCGGGCAGCGCTGCCAGCGAGTAGCGGCCGCGGCAAAACTGCGCGACGGTCGCTGTGGGCGAGCGGACGTCTTACCGGGATTGGAGCAGCAGCCTCTCGACCAGGCGCTGGTACAGGCCCGGCAGGGCCTCGAGATCAGCGACCGCGACATGCTCGTCGACCTGGTGGATGCTGGCGTTGACCGGCCCCACTTCGATGCACTGCGCCCCGAGCGGCGCGATGAAGCGCGCATCCGAAGTGCCGCCGCCAGTGCTCTCCTCCGGCGGCATGCCGGCCGTCTCGCCCAGTACTTCGCGCGCGGCACGACGCAGCGTGCCCTCCGGGGTGTAGAACGGTTCGCCGCTACGGTGCCAGCGCAGTGCGTAGTCCAGGCCGTGGCGATCCAGCAGCGCGGTGATCTCCGCCTCCAGCCGCGGCGCGTCCCAGTGCGGGTTGTAGCGCAGGTTGAAGGCCACCTGCAGTTCGCCGGGGATCACGTTGTTGGCGCCTGTACCGGCGTGGATGTTGCTGATCTGCAGGCTGGTCGGCGGGAAGCTCTCGTAGCCTTCGTCCCACACCCGCGCGGCCAGTTCGGCCAGCGCCGGCGCGGCCTGGTGGATCGGGTTGCGCGCCTTGTGCGGATAGGCCACGTGACCCTGCACACCGCGCACGGTCAGCTGCGCGGACAGGCTGCCGCGGCGTCCGACGCGCAGCAGGTCACCCAGGCGGGCGGTGGAGGACGGCTCGCCGGTGATGCACCAGTCGATGCGCTGGCCACGCTGACGGAAGGTCTCGGCCACCCGGCGCACGCCGTCGATCGCATCGCCCTCCTCGTCCGAGGTCAACAGCAGCGCAAGCGTGCCGGGATGATCCGGATGCGCGGCGGCGAAACGCTCGGCCGCGACCACGAACGCGGCCACGCTGCCCTTCATGTCCGCGGCGCCACGGCCGTATAGCACGCCGTCGCGCACTTCCGGCACGAATGGGTCGCTGGCCCAGGCCTCGCGCGGGCCCGGCGGGACCACGTCGGTATGCCCCAGCAGCACCAGTACCGGGCCTTCGCCGCTGCCGTGGGTGGCCCAGAGGTTGTCGACGGCGCCGTAGCGCAGGCATTCGCAGGCGAAACCGGCCTGCTGCAGCCGACCGGCAAGCAATGCCTGGCAGCCGGCGTCGTCGGGCGTTACCGAGGGCCGCGCGATCAGCTCGCACGCAAGGTCCAGCACTTCGCTCATGCACCTGTCCATGTTGTGGGGTGGAAGCCGGGGGATCTGCGGCGGCGGCCCGCGGCGGGCTCAGCCGACACCGAACAGCTTCTTGAAGCCGTTGTCGGAAAAGCCCTGGCTGAAACCGCCATCCTCGCGCACCACCACCGGGCGGCGCACCAGCTGCGGATGCTCGCGCAGCAGCAGCTTCCATTCCGCCTCGCTGCCCGGCGACTTGCGCGTCTCGGGCAGCTGGCGCCAGGTGGTGGAGGACTTGTTGACCAGCGCATCGAAACCGCCGGCCTTGCCGGCCCATTCGACCAGGGTTTCCGGTGCGGGTTTGCTGTCTCGGTAGTCGACGAAGGTGTACGGCACGCCGAAGCGGTCCAGCCACCGGGTCGCCTTCTTGCAGGTATCGCAGTTCTTCAGGCCGTAGAGGATGGTCATCGCGAATACTCCGAACGGGTGGCTGCCATCCATGGCGACACATGGCAGGCGGCGGATCGCCCGGCGCGGGCCTCCATGGCCCCGCGCCCGCAAACGCGGGCTGCCACCGCCAAGGGCGGCAGCCACGCACGTTCCCTCACCCGCGCAGCAGCTCGTTGATGCTGGTCTTGGCGCGGGTCTTCGCATCCACCTGCTTGACGATCACCGCGCAGTACAGCGAGTGGCTGCCATCGGCCGACGGCAGCGAGCCGGACACCACCACGCTGCCCGGCGGCACGTAGCCGTAGCTGATCTCGCCGGTGGCGCGGTTGTAGATGCGGGTGGACTGGCCGATGAACACGCCCATGCCGATCACGCTGTGGTGGC
>JAEWAG010000291.1 GCA_023391775.1 Pseudomonadota bacterium
GGTCCAGGTCGCCGTAGTAGCCGTCCGGGTGCCACAGGTGCCGGTCGATGGCCGCCGCACGGGCCGCAGCGCGGTCGTCGAACTCGCGCGCGCAGGCGCGGTCGCCGGCCTGGCCGCAGGCCGCGGCGAAGGTCGATTCCAGGTGGTGCAGCAGGCTGTTGAGGTCCACCGGCACGCGCGTGGTCACGCGGATGCTGTCCAGGCGCATCGGGTCGTCCAGCCAGCGGCTGGAATAGTCCCAGCCGCTTTCGGCACCGGCGCGCAGCTCGCGGTAGACCTCGGCCGGCGGGCGGCCGCTGGTGGCCGCGGTGTGGCGGTCCTCCCAGTACGACTCCGGTCGTGGGCTGTCGCGGTCGTCCCAGTAGCGGTTGAGCAGGCTGCCATCGGCCAGCCGCACCACCCGGCGATGGGCCTGGCCCGGTGCCAGGCCGTCCGCGCCGTCCATCCAGAACGCATGCTCGGCGCGCAGCTGGCGCAGGTAGCGGGCGGGCAGGCCGGGGTCCTCGCGCGCCTCCAGTGCCACCATGTGCGAGAAGAACGGCGGCTGCGAGCGGCTCAGGTAATAGCTGCGGTTGCCGTTGGGGATGTGGCCCCAGGTGTCGATCAGGTGCGCGAAGTTGTCCAGCATCTGCCGCGACAGCATGGCCTCGCCGCTCTCGGCCAGGCCGCGCATGGTGAAGTACGAATCCCAGTAGTACACCTCGCGGAAGCGCCCGCCCGGCACCACGTACGGATGCGGCAGCGGCAGCAGGCTGTCATGCGGCAGCGGCTCGGGGCTGCGCCGGGTCAGCAGCGGCCACAGCGCGTCGATGTGGGCGCGCAGGGAGTCGCGTCGCGGGATGTCGGTGCCAGCGGCATCGGCCGGCAGTACGAAGCGGGCTTCGACGAAACGGCGCAGGTCGAAGCCGGGCTGGCCGCGCTGGCGGGCGTACTCGGCCTCCACGTCCTGCGCCGGGCCGCGCGGCACGGCGTCGACGAAGAACTTCTGGTCCGGGAACAGGCGCGCCTCCTGCACCGCGGCGAACACGGTGGGCCAGGCCTGGTCGGGGGTGACGGCCGCGCGCGCGTCGTGGCGCGGGGCAGGGGTGTGCGGGGCGTACAGGGTGGAGGACTCGGCAGGATCCGGCTGCGTGGCGCAGGCGGCCAGCAGCAGCGGCATCAGGAACAGGAACCGGCGGGCGGGATGGCAGGACATGGCGGGCCGTTCTCCAGGACGCGGGACCGGGCCATGGTGGCACCGCCGCCGCGATGGAGGCGGCAACACCTCAGGCAGCGTGGCTGGGCTGCGACAGGATCGCGCGCGCCTCCGGGGTGTAGGCCCGCAGCTGCGGGTAGAACATCTCGAAACCGGCGGCGATGGCCGCCTCGTGCCGGCGCAGGTCGTCCAGGCAGGCCACCAGCCGGTCGCCATTGCGCGACAGGCGCGTGGCGATGCGGGTCACGGCCAGGTCCACGCTGTCGCGCCGGCGGTACGAGCCGAGCCAGTCGCCGGCGACCATGCGCGGCGCGATCGCCTGCAGGCGCGCGGGCAGCCGCGGCTGCTGCGACAGCAGATGCGCGTAGAAGCGGGCGGTGAACCGGTCCAGGGGCTCGTCATGATGCGCGGCCCAGTCCCGGGCCAGCAGGTGGTCGTAGTACACGTCCAGGGCAATGCCCGCGTAGCGCCGCAGGCCCGGCGCGAACAGGGCGCGGGCCTGCACCACCTGCGGATGCTCGTCGGTGTAGCGGTCGACCTTGCGGTGGACCAGGATCTCGCGCCGCTCCAACGGCCGGTAATCGGCCAGGGCCGAGGTGCCGAATACGAAGTCGCCGAGCAGCGCGCCCAGCATCGCCTCCTGATCCGGGGCGGCCAGATGGAGGTGGGCGAGGTAGTTCATCGCCACAAGTCTGGCAGGTCCGGCTGAACCGCCGCGCAAGGCGCCGGGCTTGACGCAGGGGTCACCGGCGCCGTCGATACTGCCGGCCATGCCCGAAGGCCCCTCCATCGTCATCCTCAGGGAAGAGGCCGCAGGCTTCGCCGGGCGGAAGGTCCGCGCGGTCAGCGGCAACAGCCGCGAGCCGATCCAGCGCCTTGCCGGCCAGCGCCTGCGCGCGCTGCGCAGCTGGGGCAAGCACCTGCTGCTGGAGTTCGACGGCTTCAGCGTGCGCATCCACTTCCTGCTGTTCGGCAGCTACCGGATCAACGAACGCAAGGCCACGCCGGCACGCCTGGGCCTGGAGTTCAGCCGCGGCGGCGAGCTGAACTTCTACGCCTGCTCGGTGCGCTTCATCGAGCAGCCGCTGGACGAGGTCTACGACTGGAGCGGGGACGTGATGTCCGATGCCTGGGATCCGGCCGCGGCCCGGCGCAAGCTGCGGGCCGGCCCGCAGGTGCTCGCCGCCGATGCGCTGCTGGACCAGGACGTGTTCGCCGGGATCGGCAACATCATCAAGAACGAGGTGCTGCACCGGATCCGGGTGCATCCGGAGAGCCGCATCGGCGCGCTGCCGCCGCGCAAGCTCGGCCAGCTGGTGACCGAGGCACGGCAGTACAGCTTCGACTTCCTCGAGTGGAAGAAGGCCTACGTGCTGCGCAAGCACTGGCAGGTGCACGCGAAAAAGACCTGCCCGCGCGATGGCACGGAGCTGAGCTATCGCAAGGAACTGGGCCAGGCGCGCCGGCGCGCGTTCTGGTGCAGCCTCTGCCAGCGGCTGTACGAATGAACCGGTAAAGCTAGACCGCGACCCGCGCCAGCACCGCCTGCGCCGCGACCGCCGCGCACAGGGCGATGAACAGCACCCCGCACCAGCCCGGCTCGAAGCCGCGGTGTCCCGGCGAAACAAGTTTGCCCACCCCTGCCAGTGCGGCCGGCAGGGCGAACAGCAGCAGCACGTGGCCCAGATCCATGAGGGAAATATCCATCCCGCTTCTCCACCGGCGGCGGCCTGCCGCCATGGATCCATCCTCGGCCGCCGCCGCGATGGCGGCATTGATCCGGGTCAAGCCCGGCTGCCCGGGCCGGGCCGCAGTTCCGGGGCAGGGAACCTCTGCTGCCTGAATCAAGACCCTCCCGTGAGCCGGCCCATGCACGCCCGCGAGGCGCACCTCGTTGTGCAATGCAGCATAATAGGCGCATGTCTGCTCCCCTGATCCCCGACGCCCCCGCGGGCGCTCCGGCTCTGGCCGTGCCTGCGCGCCAGCGCGCCCTGATCCTGACCGGCCTGAGCCTGGGCGGCTTCGGCATCGGCACCAGCGAGTTCGCCAGCATGGGCCTGATGCCCAACCTGGTCGCGGACCTGGGCGTGAGCGAACCGCAGGTGGGCCACCTGATCAGCGCCTATGCGCTGGGCGTGGTGGTCGGCGCGCCGCTGCTGGCGATCCTCGGCGGACGGCTCAGCCGCAAGGCGCTGCTGCTGGCGCTGATGGCGTTCTACGCGGCCGGCAACCTGGCGACCGCGCTCGGTCCGGATTACCTGAGCCTGATGCTGTTCCGCTTCATCGCCGGGCTGCCGCATGGGGCTTACTTCGGCGTGGCCGCGCTGACCGCGGTGGCGATCAGCCCGCCGCAGGCGCGTGGGCGCGCGGTGAGCCTGAGCATGCTCGGCCTGACCCTGGCGATCCTGGTCGGCACCCCGCTGGCCACCTGGATGGGCCAGCTTGCCAGCTGGCGCTGGACCTACGCGGCGGTGTCGCTGGTCTCGCTGCTGACCCTGACCCTGCTGGCGGTATACCTGCCGGCCAACGGCAAGGCGCCGCAGGTGCGCGCGGCCGACGAGCTGCGCGCGTTCAACCGCCTGCCGGTGTGGCAGGCGCTGCTGATCGGCGCGATCGGTTTTGCCGGCATGTTCAGCGTCTTCAGCTACCTGGCCCCGACCATGGTCGAGGTCACCGGAGTGGCCCCGGGCTGGATCCCGGCGGGCATCGCCGGCTTCGGCCTGGGCGGGCTGATCGGCAACATCGTCGGCGGCTGGCTGTTCGACCGGCTGGGCTTCCGCGCCGCGCCGGTGGTGCTGGGCTGGGCGGTGCTCATGCTGCTGCTGTTCCCGCTGGCCGCGCAGTGGCCGTGGAGCCTGCTGCTGGCAACGGTGTGCATCGGCACGATGGGGGCGCTGAGCCCGATCCTGCAGTCGCACCTGATGGACGTGGCCGGTGGCGCCCAGACCCTGGCCGCCGCCTCGCACCACGCCGCATTCAACGCCGCCAAAGCACTGGGCCCGCTGCTGGGTGGCCTGGCGACCAGCGCCGGCCTGGGCTGGACCTCCACGGGCCCGGTCGGTGCGCTCTCCGCGGTGGCCGGCATCGGCCTCTACGCC
>JAEWAG010000353.1 GCA_023391775.1 Pseudomonadota bacterium
AAGGACTTGAACCCGGACAGCTTGATCGTGGACAGGCGCATGCGGCGGTGGCTTCCCGGGGTGGCGGGCGACGGTCCGCCACCGCGCCACCGGTTGATGTGGTTTGTCCGGAATGGCCGCCATGCGGTTGATCCGCAAGGTGGCGCGGCGCCACGAACCGGCGTCCGGACCGGGCAGTATAGCCGTGGCACCGGCCATGGCCGCGGCCGCGCGGCGGCTTGACCAGGATCAGGGCTGGCGCCGGCACAGGTGCCTAGACTCCAGTCCCGGTCACCCTGGGAGGATGGGATGCAACAGTACGACGTGGTCATCGTGGGCGCCGGCCCGGCTGGACTCTGCCTGGCACGCGCGCTGGCGCCACTGGGCCTGCGCCTGGCGGTGGTGGAGCGGCAGCCGCGCGCGAGCCTGGCCGACCCGCCTTTCGATGGACGCGAGATCGCCCTGACCCACGCCTCCATGCGCCTGCTGCGCGACCTGGGCATCTGGCAGCGCCTGCCTGCCGACGGCATCCATCCATTGCGCCGGGCCCGGGTGATGGACCGCGGCCTGGCCCAGGCGATGGTGGTCGAGCCCGCAAGGGAGCATGACCGCCTCGGCAACCTGGTGCCGAACCACCTCATCCGGCGCGCCGCGTGGGAAGCGGTGCAGGACACGGCGGGCATCGACGTGTACGACGAGGCCAGGATCGAGGCCGTCCAGGCCGACCCGGTGCAGGCGGGCGTGCAGCTGGCCAGTGGTGTGCGGCTGCAGGCGCGCCTGCTGGTGGCCGCCGACAGCCGCTTCTCGGAAACCCGCCGGGCCCTGGGCATCACCGCCGACCTGCACGATTTCGGCAAGAGCATGCTGGTGACCCGCATGCGCCACGAGCGCCCGCACGGGCACACCGCTTGGGAGTGGTTCGGGACCGGCCAGACGGTGGCCCTCCTGCCGCTGGACGAGCACCTGTCCTCGGTGGTGGTGACCCTGCCCGGCGAACGTGTCCGTGCACTGGCGGCCCTGGACGATGCCGCGTTCGCACGCGCGGTGGAGGACCTCTATGGCGGGCGGCTGGGCACGATGGCGCCTGCCGGCACCCGGCACGTCTACCCGCTGGTGGCGACCTGGTCGCGGCGGTTCGTCGGGCCGCGGCTGGCGCTGGTGGGCGATGCCGCCGTCGGCATGCACCCGGTCACCGCGCACGGCTTCAACCTCGGCCTGGCCGGCATCGAGCGGCTGGCGGACGAACTGCGCACCGGCGTGAGCCAGGGCAGCGATCCGGGCGACCCGGCCCTGCTGGCACGCTACCAGCGACGGCACCGCCGCGGCAGCCGGCCGCTGTTCCAGGCCACCCGCGCGATCGTGGGCGTCTATACCAGCGACCATCCCGCCGCCCACGCGCTGAGGGGGGCCACCCTGCGCACCGGCGGCCGACTGGCACCGTTCCGGCGCCTGCTGGCGGCCGCGCTGACCGATGCCGGCCCGGTGGATGCGGGCCCGCTGCGGCGGCTGCGCAGCGGGCTGTCGCTGCTGCGCCCGGACTGAGCGGACTCAGCCGCGCTGGCGGTCGATCCAGGCGACGAACCGGTCGAGGAAATCCTCCAGGAACTCGCGCGTCTCCGGACGGGTGATCCGCCCGTCGGCCTGGATCAGCCCGTCCTTGAACTGGATGAAGGCCTCCGGCTGCGGCAGCACCGCCATGTCCAGGTAGGAGAGGATGTTGCGCAGGTGCTGCTGCGCCAGCGCGGTGCCGATGGCGCCCGGGGAGGCCCCGATCACCGCGGCCGGCAACCCGGCGAAGGCGCTGTCGCCGTACGGGCGCGAGCCGAGGTCCAGCGCGTTCTTGAGCACGCCGGGGACCGAGCGGTTGTATTCGGGGGTCACGAACAGCACCGCGTCGGCGCCACGCACCTGCTCCTTGAGCGCGGTGGCGGCGGCCGGGTAGTCGTCGTCGAAGTCCTGGTTGTAGAGCGGCAGGTCGCCGATACCGACGTACTGGAACGCCAGGCGGTCCTCGCCAAGGCGCTCCAGCGCCTGCGCCAGGCGCCGGTTGATCGACTCCTTGCGGAGGCTGCCGACGAATACCGCCACCTTGCGCTTGTCCACGAGCCTGCTCCTGTACGGGGGGTGGCCCGATCCTAGGCAAGGCGCCGGGAGCCGCGGGTGAAGGCAGGCGGCATCGTGTCCGCTCAGTGGCCGCGGCTGGCCCGCCAGTGCGCGTGCCACGCCTGGAACATCAGCACGTTCCACAGGTGGGTATGCCACTTGCGCTGGCCGCGGCCGAAGGCCGCCCACAGGCCACCTACGCGGCCCTCGTCGAGCAGGCCGTGGCGGCGCAGGGCGGCCGGGGCCAGCAGGTCGCCGGCCCACGGGGCCAGGTCGCCGCGCAGCCACTGCGTCACCGGCGCACCGAACCCTCGCTTGGGCCGGTCGATCATCGCCCCCGGCAGGTAGCCGCGCAGGACCTGCTTGAGCAGGTACTTGCTGGTGCCCTCGCGCAGCTTCATGTGCTGGGGCAGCGACCAGGCGAACTCGACCACGCGCCAGTCCAGCAGGGGCGCGCGGGCCTCCAGGCTGGCGGCCATGCTGGTGCGGTCGACCTTGCACAGCAGGTCGTCGGGCAGGTACGCCATGAAGTCGGCGAGCATCATCGCCTCGGCATCGCGACCCGGCCGCCGCGGTGCCCGGCGCGCGCGAACCCGCCACCATCTACCACCAGCCCGATCCGCTGGGCCTGTCCGGGCACGAGGCCGAGGCGATGATGCTGGCCGATTTCATGGCCTACCTGCCGGACGACCTGCTGTGCAAGGTGGACCGCACCAGCATGGCCTTCAGCCTGGAGGCGCGCGCGCCGCTGCTGGACTGGCGCGTGGTCGAGTTCACCTGGTCCCTGCCGCTGGAGATGAAGCTGCGCGAGGGGCAGAGCAAGTTCCTGCTCAAGCAGGTCCTGCGCGGCTACCTTCCCGCTTCGATGGTCGACCGCCCCAAGCGTGGTTTCGGTGCCCCGGTCAGCCAGTGGCTGCGTGGCGACCTGGCGCCGTGGGCGGACGACCTGCTGGCGCCGTCGGCACTGGCACGCGATGGCCTGCTGGACCCGGCGCGCGTCGGCGCGGTGTGGCAGGGCTTCCGCCGCGGACAGCGCAAATGGCATACGCACCTGTGGAACGTGCTGATGTTCCAGGCCTGGGTGGCCCGATGGCGCGCCGAGCGCGGCGCCCGCTAGCCTTCACCCGGGGCATCCACCCCCGCGCCTAGCATGCGGCCATTCCGTCCGATGGGAGAATGGCCATGGAGAAGCGCAAGCTGGCGGTATTCGTCGGCAGCCTCCGCAGGGATTCCATCAACCGCCTGCTGGCGCGTGCGCTGGAGCGGCTGGGGGAGGACCGCCTGGAGTTCCAGTACGTGGAGATCGGCAACCTGCCGCTCTACAACCAGGATTTCGACGGGGACTACCCGGCCGAAGCCACGGCCCTGAAGGGCCAGGTGCGCCGGGCAGACGCGGTGCTGTTCGTCACCCCCGAATACAACCGTTCGGTCCCCGGCGTGCTCAAGAATGCGCTGGACCTGGGGTCACGTCCGTATGGCGACAGCGCCTTCGCAGGACTGCCGGCGGCGGTGATCGGCGCCTCGCCCGGGGCGATCGGCACGGCGCTGGCGCAGCAGCATCTGCGCAACATCCTCTCCTACCTCGACATGGCGGTACTGCCGCAGCCGGAGGCCTTCATCCAGTTCAAGGAGGGGATGATCGAGGCCGACGGCCGCATCGCCCGGCCCGATACGCGCGAATTCCTCGAGGACTTCCTCGACCGCTTCGTGGACTGGATCGACCTCCAGCGCGCCTGAGCGCTCAGCCCGGCCACGAATGCCGCAGGCCGTCGCGCAGCCGCTGCAGCGGGCTGGCGTCAGGCGGCCCGTCATCGGTCAGCGAGGCGGCCAGCAGCCACCGGAACGGCGCCAGCGTGGCGCCGGCGCGCAGGGCGGCGC
>JAEWAG010000092.1 GCA_023391775.1 Pseudomonadota bacterium
CATCGACGATGAGCAGGCGGATGGTGCTGTCTTTCTGCATGCGCGCGGACCCGGGCTGGAAGAAGAAGGCAGCCGGTTTAATACACGAAGGGGCCGGGAGCGTCCATGATCCGGCCCCGGGCCGCCCCCGCCCGCGGGGCCGGGGGGGGCCGGCCCGGGGCCGGATCATGGACGCTCCCGGCCCCTTCGTGTATTAAACCGGCTGCCTTCTTCTTCCAGCCCGGGTCCGCGCGCATGCAGAAAGACAGCACCATCCGCCTGCTCATCGTCGATGACCGCGTGGAGGATGCCGAGGCGATCGTCAGCGCCCTGCGCAACGGCGGCATCGCGGTGCGGCCCTTGCGGCCGCAGGACACCCGGGAACTGGCGCAGATGGTCGCCTCGCAACCGGTGGACCTGGTCCTGGCCAGCGACTCGGCCGGCATGCCGCTGGAGCAGGTACGCGCCGAGGTCGCTGCCAGCGGCAAGGACGTGCCCGTGCTCGCGCTGATCGAGGGTATCGACGACCAGGCCGTGATCTCCTGCCTTGGCAACGGCGTGCGCGCGCTGGTGCTCCGGAACCGCCCCGAGCACCTGCTGGAAACCGTGCGCCGGGAGTGGTCGGACCTGGAGGCGCGCCGCGGCCTGCGCCGGCTCGAGGCGCAGCTGCGCGAGACCGAGCGCCGCTGCGATGCGCTGATCGCCTCCTCGCGCGACCCGGTGGCCTACATCCATGAAGGCATGCACATCCGCGCCAATGACGCCTACCTGGAGATGTTCGGGTTCGAGTCGTTCGATGACGTGGAGGGCATGTCCCTGCTGGACCTGGTCGCGGCCCAGCACATCGACGGCTTCAAGCAGCTGCTCAAGGCGCTGTCGCGCGGCGAGCCACCGCCGCCGGAATACCTGATGGAGGCGCGCCACCTCGACGGCACCACCTTCCCGGCCAAGCTGGAGTTCGCCACCGCCACCTACGAGGGCGAGCCCTGCGTGCAGGTGGTGTTCCGCCGGCGCGAGGAACTGGACCCGGAACTGGCGCGCGAGGTGGAGGAGCTGCGCCAGCGCGACCAGGTGACCGGCCTGCTCAACCGCCCCACCTTCATGCGCCTGCTGGAGGATGCGGTGGCGCGCATCGGCCGCGAGGGCGGCCAGTACGGCTTCCTGCTGGTGGAGCCGGACCATTACGCGCGGCTGCTGCCGGACATCGGCCTGGACGCGGCCGACGCCATGGTCGCCGCGCTGGCCGAGCGGGTGCGCAGTGCGGTGGAGGAGGAGGTCAAGGTCGCCCGCTTCGGCGAACACACCTTCGCCCTGCTGCTGGAAGGCAGCCACGCGCGCACCAAGGCGGTGGCCGAGGCGCTGCGCGATGCGATCGCCACCCACGTGTTCAGCGTCGGCGCGCGCTCGGTGGCCGTGACCGCCAGCATCGGCGGCGTGCAGGTCGGCGAGAAGATCGCCAGCGTGCCGCAGATCCTGGCCCGCGCCAGCGGCTGCCTGCACGCGGCGGTGGAGCTGGGCGGCAATGCCCTGCAGGTGTTCGATCCCGGCGCGGTCGACCGTGCCGAGGAAGAGCGCATCGCGCGCTGGGTCGAGCGGCTGCGCGGTGCCCTGTCCGGCGAGGGCGGCGAGGGCTTCGTGCTGCACTACCAGCCGGTGCTGTGCCTGCAGGGCGACGGGGCCGAGCTGTACGAGGCGCACCTGCGGATCGAGGTCAACGGCGAGCTGGTGCGGCCTTCGGCCTTCGCCGGCATCGCCCAGGAACACGGCCTGCTGGCCGAGATCGACCGCTGGGTGGTGCGCGATGCCATCGCCACCCTGGCCGAGCGCGAGCGCGCCGGCCGCAAGACCCGCCTGCTGGTGCGGATCTGTCCGGATTCCTTCGCCGGCCAGGACATGCCCGCCCTGATCGCGGCCGAGCTTGCCCGCCACGGCGTGGCCGGCGAACGGCTGTGGCTGCAGGCGCCGGAAGCCAAGGTGTTCACCCACCTGCGCGACGCCCAGCAGTTCCTCGCCTCGGCCACCGCGCTGGGGTGCCGCGTGGGCCTGGAGCAGTTTGGCTCGGGGCTGGATTCGTTCCAGTTGCTGGCCCACTTCCGCCCCGGCTTCCTCAAGATCGACCCCAGCCTCACCGAGGACCTGGGCAAGCCGGGCGAAGCCCAGGACAAGGTGCGCGAGATCACCGCGCGGGCGCAGGCCGACGGCATGGCGACCCTGGCCGAACAGGTGGCCGATGCCCAGACCATGAGCCAGCTCTTCACGGTCGGGGTGGATTATGTGTCCGGTGACTTCGTCGCCCCGGCCGGACCGGCGATGAACTTCGACTTCAGCTGACCGCCGCCGGCGGCCAGCCGCCACCGGCAGGTGGCAGGAGGGCCGCATGCCGCCGACGCGCTTCGACACCCACGTGGTGGCCAACCAGCCCCCGCCGGCCATGCCGTGCGACCTGTGGAGCGGCGACGTGGCCCTGCGCGAGGCGGTGGCACGCAGCGGCGCCGGCGCCTTCGGCCCGCGCCTGCACACCTACGGGCGCCTGGCCGGCGACGAGCTCTACCAGCTCGGTTTCGATGCCAACCGCGAGCGCCCACGCCTGCGCACGCACGATGCCCACGGCCGGCGCATCGACATGGTGGATTTCCACCCGGCCTACCACCGGCTGATGGAGCAGGCGGTCGGGCACGGCGTGGCCGGCCTGTCCTGGCACGAGCCGGTGCCGGGTGCGCACGTGGCACGCGCCGCGCTGGCCTACCTGCACCACCAGGCCGAGGCCG
>JAEWAG010000427.1 GCA_023391775.1 Pseudomonadota bacterium
GCGCGATCGAGCGGCTGCAGGCGGCCCGCCACGTGCTGGCCGGAAGCCGCGTGGACCTGATGCGCTCGCATATCTGGATGGCCGTGCGCGAGGGCGCGCCGGTGCCGCCGCTGGGCGATGAGGCGCAGGTGCGCGAGGCGGTGCTGCGGGCGGCGAGCATCGGATATTCCACCGGACCCAGTGGCACTTACCTGGCCGGGCTGTTCCAGCGTTGGGGCATCCACGAGGAAGTCGAGCGGCGCCTGGTCAAGCCGCCGCCGGGAGTTCCGGTGGGGGCGCTGATCGCCCGCGGCGAGGTGGAGCTCGGCTTCCAGCAGCGCAGCGAGCTGGTCGGGCTGCACGGCGTCAACGCCATCGGCCCGCTGCCCGGGCCGATCCAGCATCCGACGGTGTTCTCCGGCGCCGTATGCGCCACCAGCACCCGGCCGCAGCACGCGGCGCGGCTGCTGCGGTTCCTGGCCTGCGAACAGGCCCGGACCATCAAACAGGCCCATGGGATGGAGCCGGCCTGATCCCCCGCGGGCCCGACCGGTCCGCAACGAACCACAGGTAGACCTGCAATGATCATCGACATCCACGGCCACTACACCACCGCCCCCAAGGCGCTGGAGGAATGGCGCAACCGCCAGATCGCGGCGATCGGCAATCCGGCCGCGATGCCCAAGGCCTCGGAGCTGAAGATCTCCGACGACGACATCCGCGAGTCGATAGAGTCCAACCAGCTGCGCCTGATGCGCGAGCGCGGCGCGGACCTGACCATCTTCTCGCCGCGCGCCAGCTTCATGGCCCACCACATCGGCGACTTCCAGGTCTCCTCGGCCTGGGCGGCGATCTGCAACGAGATGTGCTACCGGGTCAGCCAGCTTTTCCCGGACCACTTCATCCCGGCGGCGATGCTGCCGCAGAGCCCGGGCGTGGATCCGGCCACCTGCATCCCCGAGCTGGTGCGCTGCGTGGAGGAGTTCGGCAACGTCGCGGTCAACCTCAACCCGGACCCGTCCGGTGGCCACTGGAACAGCCCGCCGCTGACCGACCGCGCCTGGTACCCGATCTACGAGAAGCTGGTCGAGTACGACATCCCGGCGATGGTCCACGTGAGCACCAGCTGCAACAGCTGTTTCCACACCACCGGCGCGCATTACATCAACGCCGACACCACCGCGTTCATGCAGCTGCTGCAGGGCGACCTGTTCCGGGATTTCCCGACCCTGAAGATGATCATTCCCCACGGCGGCGGCGCCGCGCCCTACCACTGGGGGCGCTACCGCGGCCTGGCCCAGGAGCTGAAGAAGCCGCTGCTGGGCGAGCACCTGCTGCGGAACGTGTTCTTCGACACTTGCGTGTACCACCAGCCGGGCATCGACCTGCTGGCCAGCGTCATCCCGGTGGACAACATCCTGTTCGCCAGCGAGATGATCGGCGCCGTGCGCGGCATCGATCCGGAGACCGGCCACTACTACGACGACACCAAACGCTACATCGAGGCCAACACCCGGCTCAGCGCCGAGGACAGGTACAAGATCTACGAGGGCAACGCACGTCGCGTGTACCCGCGCCTGGATGCGGCGCTCAAGCAGAGGGGCAAGTAACCATGTACGAACTGGGCGTGGTCTACCGCAACATCGAACGGGCCGATCGCCAGGTCGCCGACGCACTGGCCGCACTGGGCTCGGCGACCGTGCACGAGGCCATGGGCCGGGTTGGCCTGCTCAAGCCCTACATGCGTCCGATCTATCCGGGCGTGCAGGTTTCCGGAACCGCGGTGACGGTGCTGCTGCACCCCGGCGACAACTGGATGATGCACGTAGCCGCCGAGCAGATCCGGCCCGGAGACATCGTCGTGGCCGCGGTGACCGCCGAGTGCACCGACGGCTACTTCGGTGACCTGCTGGCCACCAGCTTCCAGGCCCGCGGCGCGCGTGCGCTGGTGATCGAGGCCGGTGTGCGCGACGTCAAGACCCTGCAGGAGATGAACTTCCCGGTATGGAGCAAGGCCATCAGTGCGAAGGGCACGATCAAGGCGACCCTGGGGTCGGTCAACATCCCGGTGGTGTGTGCCGGCATGTGGGTCACCCCGGGCGATGTGATCGTGGCCGATGACGACGGTGTGGTCTGCGTGCCGAAGGCCATTGCCGCAGCCACCCTGGAAGCGGCGCGCAAGCGCGAGTCTTTCGAAGGCGAGAAGCGCGACAAGCTTGCCTCCGGCGTGCTGGGCCTGGACATGTACGGGATGCGCGAGCCGCTGGCCAAGGCCGGCCTGCGCTACATCGACTGATGCGTACGGTCGCGCTTGTCGGCTACGGCGAGGTCGGCCGGATCCTGGCCGAGGATCTGCGTGCGGCGGGCGTCGAGGTCAGCGCCTGGGACCGGGCCCTGGATACCGACCCGGTCCGCGCCGCGGGCATGCGCGAACATGCCCGCGCCCACGGCGTACGCCTGGATGCGAGCGCGCCCGGTGCGGTCCACGGCGCGGCCCTGGTGGTCAGCGCGGTCACCGCCAGCCAGACCCTGCAGGCCGCAGCGGACTGTGTGCAGGGCCTGTGCCCGGGCGTGTTCTTCCTGGACCTCAACAGCGCCTCGCCCGGTACCAAGCAGCAGGCGGCGCGGCAGGTCGAGCAGGCTGGCGTCCGCTACGTGGAAGGGGCGGTGATGACCTCGCTGCCGCCGTACCGGATCCGGGTGCCCATGCTGCTGGGTGGCCCGCACGCGCAGGCACTGGAAGCACCGCTGCAGGGCCTGGGATTCGCCGCGCGCTTCCACGACGCGCGGCTGGGCGTGGCCAGCGCGACCAAGATGTGCCGCAGCATCATGATCAAGGGCATCGAGGCGCTGGTGGTGGAGAGCTTCACCGCCGCGCGCCATTACGGCGTGGAGGACGCGGTCATCGCCTCGCTGCAGGAGACGTTCCCGGGCATCGACTGGGAGAAGCAGGGCAGCTACTTCTTCCAGCGCGTGATCGAGCACGGCCGTCGCCGCAGCGAAGAGATGGTCGAGGTCGCCCGCACCGTCGCCGAGGCCGGCCTCGAACCGTTCGCCGCCGACGCCAGCGCCCGCCGCCAGGCGCGCATGGCCGAGCTGGGCGACGCCGGCGTGTTCGGCGCCCGCCATTCCCCCACCTTTGCCCGCAGCGCCGACTGGCGCGACGAGGCCGACCGCCTGCTGGCGGCACAGCACCACGAGGACTGAAATGAGCTTCGAGAAGACCCCCGGCTGGCTGGACTGGTATGCCAACCCCAGCAAACCCGCGTTCCAGCTTCCGCCCGGGGCGGTGGACGCGCACTGCCACGTGTTCGGCCCTGGCGACCAGTTTCCGTATGCGCCCGAGCGCAAGTACACGCCCTGCGATGCCGGCAAGGACCAGCTGTTCGCGCTGCGCGACCACCTGGGCTTTGCCCGCAACGTGATCGTGCAGGCGACCTGCCACGGCGCCGACAATCGGGCGATGGTCGATGCGCTGCTGCACTCCGGCGGCATGGCCCGCGGCGTGACCACGGTGCGCGCCTCGGTCACCGACGAGGAGCTGCGGCAGATGCACGATGCCGGCGTGCGCGGCGTGCGCTTCAACTTCGTCAAGCGCCTGGTCGACTTCACCCCCAAGGACGAGCTGCGCGGCATCGCCGAGCGCGTGGCCAGGCTCGGCTGGCACGTGGTGATCTATTTCGAGGCTGCCGACCTGGCCGAGCACCGCGAGTTCTTCGCCAGCCTGCCTACCACGGTGGTGGTGGACCACATGGGCCGCCCGGATGTCAGCAAGCCGGCCGATGGCCCGGAGTTCGACGCCTTCATCGAGTTCATGGCCCGGAACCCGCACGTGTGGTCCAAGGTCACCTGCCCGGAGCGGCTGAGCGTCTCGGGCCCGCCGGCCCTGGACGGCGAGCGCAACGCGTACCGCGACGTGGTGCCGTTCGCCCGGCGCGTGGTCGAGGCCTTTCCCGACCGTGTGCTGTGGGGCACCGACTGGCCCCATCCCAACCTGACCCGCCACATGCCCGACGACGGTCTGCTGGTGGATTTCATCCCCCACATCGCGCCCACCGCCGAGCTCCAGCGCAAGCTGCTGGTGGACAACCCGATGCGACTCTACTGGAGCTGAGACATGGCACTGGACAAACCCTACCTGGACATCCCGGGCACGACGATCTTCGACGCCGACCAGTCCCGCAAGGGCTACTGGATCAACCAGTTCTGCATGTCGCTGATGAAGGCCGAGAACCGCGCGCGCTTCAAGGCCGACGAACGCGCCTACCTGGACGAGTGGCCGATGAGCGAGGAGCAGAAGCAGGCGATCCTGGATCGCGACCTCAACCGCTGCATCGCCCTGGGCGGGAACATCTACTTCCTGGCCAAGATCGGCGCCACCGATGGCAAGTCGTTCCAGCAGATGGCCGGCAGCATGACGGGCATGACCGAAGAGGAGTACCGCGAAATGATGATCAATGGCGGGCGCTCGCCCGACGGCAACCGGCGCGTGGGCGAGGACGGCGACGCGCAGGCGCACCGCCAGCCGCAGGGCGCGGCCGGCAAGGGGAGGGACGCCTGATGGCCCGCATCACCGCATCGGTCTATACCTCGCACGTGCCGGCCATCGGCGCGGCCCTGGACCTGGGCAAGACCGGCGAGGACTACTGGAAGCCGGTCTTCGCCGGCTACGACTTCTCCAAGCAGTGGATCAGGGAGAACACCCCGGACGTGGTGTTCCTGGTCTACAACGACCACGCCACCGCCTTCAGCCTGGAGATGATCCCGACCTTCGCCATCGGCACCGGCGCCAGCTTCCAGCCGGCCGACGTAGGCTGGGGCCCGCGCCCGGTTCCGGTGGTCGAGGGCCACCCGGAACTTGCCGCACACATCGCCCAGAGCGTGATCCAGGACGAGTTCGACCTGACCATCGTCAACCGCATGGACGTGGACCACGGCCTGACCGTGCCGCTGTCGCTGATGTGCGGGCAGCCGCAGGCCTGGCCATTCAAGGTCATTCCGTTCGCGGTCAACGTGGTCCAGTATCCGGTCCCGTCCGGGCGTCGCTGCTACAACCTGGGCAAGGCCATCCGCAAGGCGGTGGAAAGCTTCGACGAAGACCTCAATGTGCAGATCTGGGGCACCGGTGGCATGAGCCACCAGCTGCAGGGGCCGCGCGCGGGCCTGATCAACCGGGAGTGGGACAACGCCTGGCTGGACCGGCTGATCGACGATCCCGAGGCCGCGGCGCAGATCCCGCATATCGACTACGTGCGCGAGGCCGGCTCGGAGGGCATCGAGCTGGTGATGTGGCTGATCGCCCGTGGCGCGATGGCCGACGTCGCCGGTGGCCCCAGGCCGCAGGTCAAGCACCGCTTCTACCACGTGCCGGCATCCAACACGGCCGTGGGTCACCTGATCATGGAGAACGAGCAATGAGCACCATCAAGGTTGCCCTGGCGGGCGCAGGCGCATTCGGCATCAAGCACCTGGACGCGATCGCCAACATCGATGGCGTGGAAGTGGTGTCGCTGGTCAGCCGCGACCTGGAGAAGACCCGCGCGGTGGCCGCCAAGTACGGCATCGCCCACGCCACCACCGGTTTGGATGAAGCGCTGGCGCTGCCGGAAGTGGACGCGGTGATCCTGTGCACCCCGACCCAGATGCATGCCGCCCAGGCCATCGCCGCGATGAAGGCCGGCAAGCACGTCCAGGTCGAGATTCCGCTGGCCGACAGCCTGGAAGACGCCGAGGCCGTGGTGGCCATGCAGAAGCAGACCGGCCTGGTGGCCATGTGCGGCCATACCCGCCGCTTCAATCCCAGCCACCAGTTCGTGCGCAGGCAGATCGAGGCCGGCAGGTTCAGCATCCAGCAGATGGATGTGCAGACCTACTTCTTCCGCCGCACCAACATGAACGCCCTGGGCGAGCCGCGCAGCTGGACCGACCACCTGCTATGGCACCACGCCGCGCACACGGTGGACCTGTTCGCCTACCAGACCGGCGGCGAGATCGTGCAGGCCAATGCCATCCAGGGCCCGATCCATCCGGAACTGGGCATCGCCATGGACATGTCCATCCAGCTCAAGAGCAGCACCGGCGCGATCTGCACCCTGTCGCTGAGCTTCAACAACGACGGGCCGCTGGGTACGTTCTTCCGCTACATCGGCGACAGCGCCACCTACATCGCCCGCTATGACGACCTGGTCCATTCCACCGCCAAGAGCGGCGAGCAGGCCGTGGACGTCAGCGATGTGGACGTGAGCATGAATGGCATCGAGCTGCAGGACCGCGAGTTCTTCGCCGCCATCCGCGAAGGCCGCCAGCCCAACGCCTCGGTGGGCTCGGTGCTGCCGTGCTACCGCGTCCTGCACCAGCTCGAGCAGCAGCTCAACGCCGCAGGCTGAGCATGGGCATCACCGCGCTGCGCCAGATTGGTCCGTTCCAGGTCGCGCCCATCGGCCTGGGCTGCATGGGCTTCAACCACGCCTACGGCACGCCGGTGCCCGAGGCGCAGGCGCGCGCGGTGCTGCTGCGCGCGCTGGCACGGGGCGTGACCCTGTTCGATACCGCGGCCCTGTACGGCTTCGGCCTCAACGAGGAACTGGTCGGGCGGATCCTGGCGCCGCACCGCTCGCGCATCGTGCTGGCCTCCAAGGGCGGCATGGTCGGGGTGGACGGCAAGCGTGTGATCGACGGGCGCCCCGACTCGCTGGTGCGCCACTGCGAGGACAGCCTGCGCCGCCTGGGCACCGACGTGATCGACCTGTACTACCTGCACCGCTGGGACAAGGCGGTGCCGGTGGAGGAGAGCATGGGCGCGTTGTCCCGGCTGGTCGAGCAGGGCAAGGTGCGGGCGCTGGGCCTGTCGGAGGTGTCGGCGGCGACCCTCGCCCGGGCCCAGGCCGTGCACCCGGTGGCCGCGGTGCAGACCGAATACTCGCTGTGGACCCGCAACCCGGAGATCGCACTGCTGCAGGCCTGCCGCCGCGACGGCGTGGCCCTGGTCGCCTTCAGCCCGCTGGGACGCGGCGTGCTCACCGGCCGCCTGCGCGATCCCTCCGCACTGGTGGCTGGCGACATCCGCAAGGCGATGCCGCGTTTCAGCGCCGCCAACTTCCCGGCCAACCTGGCCCTGGTGGACCGGCTGGCCGAGCTTGCCGGCCAGGCCAGCTGTACTGCCGCGCAGCTGGCCCTGGCCTGGCTGCTGCAGCGTGATCCGTGCGTGGTGCCGATTCCCGGCACCACCTCGGTACCGCACCTGGACGAGCTGCTGGACACCCTCCCGCTGGCCGCACCGGCCGGCGCCGTGGAGGAGGCCGGGCGGCTGATCGGCGAGCACAGCGTGGCCGGGCCGCGTTACCCGGACGGCACCCAGGCGGAGATCGACACCGAGCTGTTCTGAACCCGGCTGGATGGGGCCGGGCGG
>JAEWAG010000428.1 GCA_023391775.1 Pseudomonadota bacterium
CCCCTTGCCGGCCGCGGCACAGGCCAGTCAGGCGCCCGCGCCTGCGCAGGAGCACGTGGCCGACGACCGCAATGCCCGCCAGCGCCCGGGACGGCTGATCCTGGCGATCGAGGACGATGCGGGCTTCGCCCAGGCGCTGGTCGAGCTGGCGCACGAGCTGGACTTCGACTGCGTGGTCGCCAACACCGCCGAGGAGGGCCTGGCGCTGGCCTCGGAGCTGCGTCCCAGCGGCATCCTGCTGGACATCGGCCTGCCCGACGTTTCCGGCCTGAGCGTGCTGGAGCGGCTCAAGCGCGACCCGGCCACCCGCCACGTGCCGGTGCACGTGGTCTCGGCGCTGGAGCGCAGCCAGGTCGCCCTGGAGCTGGGTGCGGTCGGCTACCTGATCAAGCCCGCCACCCGCGACCGCCTGGCCACGGCCATCCGCCAGCTGGAGGAGACCCACGCGCGCGACGTGCGCCGGCTGCTGATCGTCGAGGACGACCGCGACCTGCGCGCCAACCTGCAGCTGCTGCTGGCCCGCGACCAGCTGGAGATCGTCGCCGTCGGCACCATCGCCGACGCCATCGCCCAGCTGGACCAGAGCACCTTCGACTGCATGGTCACCGACCTGGCCCTGCCTGACGGCAGCGGTTACGACCTGCTGGAGCGGATGTCCAACAGCGCCACCGGCTCGTTCCCGCCGATCATCGTCTACACCGGCCGCGCGCTGACCCGCGACGAGGAGCAGCGCCTGCGCCGCTATTCGAAGAGCATCATCATCAAGGGCGCGCGCTCGCCGGAGCGGCTGCTGGACGAGGTCACCCTGTTCCTGCACAGCGTGGAGGCCTCGCTGCCGGGCGACCAGCAGCGGCTGCTGCGCGAGGCGCGCCGGCGCGATGCGGTGCTCGACGGCCGCTCGGTGCTGCTGGTGGAGGACGACGTGCGCAACATCTTCGCCCTGTCCAGCGTGCTGGAGCCGCTGGGCGTGCGCCTGGACATCGCGCGCAACGGCCGCGAGGCGCTGGAGACCCTTGGCCGGCAGGAGTTCGACCTGGTGCTGATGGACATCATGATGCCGGAGATGGACGGCCTGACCGCGATGCGCGAGATCCGCCGCAACCCGCAGTGGCAGGAGCTGCCGATCATCGCCCTGACCGCGAAGGCCATGGCCGACGACCGCGAGCACTGCCTGGAGGCCGGCGCCAACGACTACATCGCCAAACCGGTGGACGTGGACAAGCTGGTCTCGTTGTGCCGGGTGTGGTGCGCGCGGCGATGACCCCGGCGGAGCTCTTCGACCTGGAGCTGGGCGTGCTGCTGGAAGCGGTCTACCGCCGCTACCACTACGACTTCCGCGAGTACGCGGCGTCCTCGCTGCGGCGACGCGTGCGCCAGGCGATGGACCGCTTCGGCTGCGACTCGGTGGCCGCGTTCCAGCACCGCCTGCTGCACGAGCCGGCGCTGTTCGCCCAGGCGATGCAGTACTTCACCGTGCAGGTCTCGGAGATGTTCCGCGACCCGGGCTATTTCCGCGTGCTGCGCGAACAGGTCGCCCCGGTGCTGCAGACCTATCCCTCGTGCAAGGTGTGGGTGGCCGGTTGCAGCACCGGCGAGGAAGTGTGGTCGCTGGCGATCCTGCTGCACGAGGAGGGGCTTCTGGACCGCACCATCCTCTACGCCACCGACATCAACCCCGAGGCCCTGGCCAGTGCCGAGGCCGGCGTGTTCCCGCTTGAGCGCATGGCCGGCTTCAGCCGCAGTTACCTGGCTGCCGGCGGCCGCGCCTCGCTGTCGGACTATTACACCAGCGCCTACAACGGCGCCCTGTTCGACCGACGGCTGCGTCGCAACATCGTGTTCGCCGACCACAGCCTGGCCACCGACGAGGTGTTCTCCGAGGTGCACCTGGTGTCGTGCCGCAACGTGCTGATCTACTTCAAGCGCGTGCTGCAGGACCGGGCCATCGGTCTGTTCCACGAGGCCCTGGTGCATCGGGGCTTCCTCGGCCTGGGCAGCAAGGAGTCGCTGCAGTTCGGCGCCCACTCCGAGCACTTCGAGGTGTGCTCGCGCGAGCACCGCCTGTACCGGAAGGTCGCATGAGCGACGCCGTTCCCGTGCTGGCCGACCGGTTCGATGCCATCGTCATCGGCGCCTCCTCCGGCGGGGTGGCCGCGCTACGCGTGCTGCTGGAGGCGCTTCCGCGGGACCTTCCGGTGCCGGTGCTGGTGGTGCTGCACCTGCCGCGCGACCGCCCCAGCCAGCTGGCCGGGCTGTTCGGCCACGGCTGCCCGCTGCCGGTGGCCGAGGCCGAGGACAAGGCGCGGCTGCGACCGGGCACGGTGTGGATCGCGCCGCCGGACTACCACCTGCTGGTCGAGGACCGGCACACGCTGGCCCTGTCGCTGGACGAGCCGGTGATGTTTTCGCGGCCGGCGATCGACCCGCTGTTCGAGAGCGCCGCGATGGTGTTCGGGCCGCGCCTGCTGGCGCTGCTGCTCACCGGCGCCTCCAGCGACGGCAGCGAAGGCCTGGCCGCGGTGCGCGCCGCCGGTGGCGTGGCCTGGGTGCAGTCGCCGCAGGATGCGGTTTCGTCCACCATGCCAGCTGCGGCACTCGCCCACGCCGGTGCCGACAGCGTGCTGACGCTGGACCAGATACGAGAACGACTGCGGGGATTCAACCGATGAACATGAACCTGTCCTCCACCACCCCGCCGGCGCCGGAGCGGGACATGGTCAACATCCTGGTCGTGGACGACGTGGCCGAGAACCTGGTGGCCATGCGCGCGCTGCTGCAGCGCGACGGGGTCGAGGTGCTGTGTGCCCCATCGGGACAGGAGGCGCTGGAACTGCTGCTGTCGCACGAGGTGGCGGTGGCGCTGCTGGACGTGCACATGCCGGAGATGGATGGCTTCTCGCTGGCTGAACTGATGCGCGGCGCCTCGCGCAGCCGCGAGGTGCCGATCATCTTCCTCACCGCCTCGCCCAGCGACCCGCGCCGCGCGTTCAAGGGCTACGTGGCCGGCGCGGTGGACTTCCTGCACAAGCCGGTGGAACCGCAGGTCATCCTTGGCAAGGTCAAGGTGTTCGTGGAGCTGTTCCAGCAGCGGCGCCTGCTCAAGGAACGCGCTGACACGCTCGAGCGCGCACTGCAGCTCAACGAGACGATGATGGCGGTGCTCACCCACGACCTGCGCACGCCGCTGTCGGCGATCCTGGTCTGCGCCGAGAAGCTCTCGATGCAGCTGCCGGACGACGAGCGCGTGCAACGCACGCTCGCCCACCTGGAAACCAGTGGCTGGCGCATGGCCCGGATGGTGGAGCAGCTGCTGGACTTCTCCCGCATCCGCAGCGGCGGCCTGCACCTGCAACCGCGCCCGCTGGAGCTGGGCGAACTGCTGGCCGGCACGGTCGGTGAGATCCGCCGCGCCCACGCCGACGCGCAGATCTCGCTGGACCTGCCTGGACCGGTGCCGGTGAAGGCCGATCCGGACCGCCTGGCCCAGGTGGTCAGCAACCTGGTCGGCAATGCCGTGCTCCACGGCGCCGGCGGCCCGGTACGGGTGGCCGCGCAGCACGAGGCCGACGGCGCGGTGCTGCTGCGTGTCTCCAACCGCGGGCGGATCGACGAAACGCTGCTGCCGCGGCTGTTCGAACCGTTCAAGGGGTCATTCCGCTCCAGCCACGGGCTGGGCCTGGGGCTGTTCATCGCCGACCAGTTCGTCCAGGCCCATGGCGGCCGGCTGGCGGCCCTCAACGGAGACGGCGAAGTGCATTTCGAGGCCTGGCTGCCGGTGGGCGCGGGCCAGGCCATGGGCCAGGAAGCCAGTGCCGGGGCCGTCTGAGCCCGTCGCGCGCTTACAGCAGCGGCACCTGCAGCGGTTCGATCACGCCCTCGCCGCGCATGACCTTCTTGAACTCCGGACGACTGACCGAGACATAGCGCTCGTTGCCGCCGATCTCGACCTGCGGCCCGTCCTGCACGGCGCGGCCCTGCGCGTCCACGCGCACGTTCATTGTCGCCTTCTTGCCGCTGTGGCAGATGGTCTTGATCTCCTGCAGCTCGTCGGCCCAGGCCAGCAGGTGCTGGCTGCCTTCGAACAGTTCGCCACGGAAGTCGGTGCGCAGGCCGTAGCACAGCACCGGGATACGCAGGCGGTCCACCACCTCGCTGAGCTGCCAGACCTGGGCGCGGCTGAGGAACTGGGCCTCGTCCACCAGCACGCATCCCAGGCGCCCGCCGGCGGTGATGTCGGCCTCCACCAGGTGTTCTAAGTCGGTGTCGCGATCGAAGGGCGTGCCTTCGGCGCGCAGGCCGATGCGCGAGGCCACCGCCCCCCCGCGCCCGGCACGGTCGTCCAGCCGCGGGGTGAGGATCAGGGTGCGCATGCCGCGTTCGCGGTAGTTGTACGCCGACTGCAACAGGGTGGTGGTCTTCCCGGCGTTCATCGCCGAGTAGTAGAAGTAGAGCTTGGCCATGGCGGGGATTCTACGGCCGCCACGCCCGGCGCCGCATCGCATCAGTCTCCGGCGTCGTCGGCAGCGGCAGCGGCCGCGCCGGGACCAGGATCCCGGGCCGCGGCGGCCGGCAGGAGGGGCGCAGGTGGCGCGGCCGCCGCGGGCAGCGCCAGTCCCACTGCCAGGACGACGGCCACGCTTGAACCCCCGCCGCCAGCCAGCACCGGGGGCGCGACCACGCTAGCGCGTCTCGCGGACCTGTTCGACATCGCCGACATCCACCTTCTCGCGGGGCGGGGCCTGCCAGACCTGGTCCTGCCAGGCCCAGTACTGCTTGGGCTCCCAGTACTCGCGACGGTAGTAGTCCTGGGCGCGCAGCACCTTGTTGGTGCCTGCGGCCGGACCGGTCATCGGGATGATGCGCACGAACCCGACCGAACCGGTCCGGCTCCCGGTGACCTTGCGGCCCTCGGTGCGCAGTATCCGCTCCAGGCGCGGCTTGGCGGCCGCATCACCGAACTCGGTCAGCAGGGCCTGGCCCCGCCCGATCGCTTCGTCCTGTTCGTCGGGAGAAAGTTCGCGCCAGTAGCGCTCGCGAAGGATGGTGAAGTTGGCATACAGCCGCTCGGCGGCCAGGTCCATCCAGGCATACCCGATCGGGCGGTCCACCGGCACGCCCAGGCCCTTCCAGTGCATCTCGGCCAGCATCGCCATCGATGCCTTGTCGGCATACGAGGCGGCGCGGCGGAAATAGTCCAGGGCCTCGTCGTAACGCTTGTGGTGGAAGGCATGCAGACCCTCGCGCCGCCAGCGGATATCCGGGTGGGCGGCAAGGAAGCCTTCGGTCAGCAGTTCGGGCGCGATGTCCGGCTCGCCGACGAAGCTGCCGAAGGTGGGACGTTCAACCGGGCCCTGCCACTCCAGCACCTGGACCGGCTCGCTGGCCGGGCCGGTCGCGGCCATCCCCGGCAGCGGCAGCCAGGCGGCCAGCAGCAACGGAAGGATCGGGAGGCGACCGGCACGCCGGCCGGCGCTGTAAGGCTGCTTCATCGGTCTGCTCCATGCGTGATACGCAGGCCATCCGGGCCCGCGGACCGGCCTATCCGGTCGGAGCGACGATAGCAGAGGCCAGCCTGGCTGCTGCGGGTAGAATGCCCCGCCCGCCAGTCAGATTTCGCCGTGCTCAACCCTCCCCAACGCGCCGCCGTCCTGCATGACCAGGGTCCGCTGCTGGTGCTGGCAGGCGCCGGCAGCGGCAAGACCCGCGTCATCGTCGAGAAGATCGCGCACCTGATCGCTTCAGGTCGCTACCCGGCGCGGCGCATCGCGGCGATCACCTTCACCAACAAGTCCGCCAAGGAGATGCGCGAGCGCGTGTCCAAGCGGATCCGGGGGGAGGCGGCCGAGGGGCTGACGATCTGCACCTTCCACGCCCTGGGGCTGAAGTTCCTGCAGATCGAGCACGAGGCCGCCGGGCTGAAACGCGGCTTCTCGATCTTCGACGCAGACGACGCCGCCGCCCAGGTCAAGGACCTGATGCCGGGCGCCAAGCCGGATTCGGTCGAGGACATGCGCAACCTGATCTCGCGCGCCAAGAACGCCGGCCTGTCGCCCGAGCAGGCCATGGCCCTGGCCCGCTCCACCCGCGAACTGGAAGCGGCCAAGCTGTACGCGCGCTACCAGGCGCGGCTGTCGACCTTCAACGCGGTGGACTTCGACGACCTGATCCGGCTGCCACTGCAGATCCTGGAGGAGAACGCGCAGGTGGTGGCCGCCTGGCGCGAGCGCATCGGCTACCTGCTGGTGGACGAGTGCCAGGACACCAACGACGCCCAGTACCGGCTGCTGCGCGCCATCGCCGGGCCGGCCGGCAACTTCACCTGCGTGGGCGACGACGACCAGAGCATCTACGCCTGGCGCGGCGCCAACCCGGAGAACCTGGACCAGATGTCCCGGGACTACCCCAACC
>JAEWAG010000021.1 GCA_023391775.1 Pseudomonadota bacterium
GGATCCAGGTCACCGGTTCGCGCATCGAGCGCAATCGCGTCGCGCTGCAGACGGGTTACGTCACGTATACCGACCGCATCTACGCCGTCTTCCTGCTCGCGGACTGACCCATGCTGTTGATGATCGACAACTACGACAGCTTCACCTTCAACCTCGTCCAGTACCTGCAGGCGCTGGGGGCGGAGGTGGAGGTGGTGCGCAACGACGCGCTGACGGTGGAGCAGATCGAAAAGCTCGCGCCGGAGCGGATCGTGATCTCCCCCGGCCCGTGCACGCCCAACGAGGCGGGCGTGTCGCTGGAAGTGATCGCCCGGCTGGGCGCGACCACGCCGATCCTCGGCGTATGCCTGGGCCACCAGAGCATCGGCCAGGCCTACGGCGGCAAGGTGGTGCGGGCCGGCAACATCATGCACGGCAAGACCTCGCCGATCCGGCATGAGGGCAGGGGCGTGTTCGCCGGGCTGCCGGACGGTTACGAGGCCACCCGCTACCACTCGCTGGTGGTGGAGAAGTCCTCGCTTCCGCAGTGCCTGGAAGTGACCGCCTGGACCGAGAACCCCGACGGCTCGATGGAGGAGATCATGGGCCTGCGCCACCGCGAGCATCCGGTGGAGGGCGTGCAGTTCCACCCGGAGTCGATCCTCACCCAGCACGGCCACGCCCTGCTGCGGAACTTCCTCGAGCGCTGAAGCCACGGCGCCCGGCGCGGCCAGGCGCAGCGGCGGCGTGCCTCAGCCCTGCACGATGAAGTCGATGACCACCGCCCCGGGGTCGCGCTGGCGGTAGGCCACCGCCACCCGCGCGCCGAAGCGGTCGGCGATCTGGTTCAGCAGCGGCAGCGGATCGTGGTCGTTGACGAAGCGCATCGCCTCGCCGGGCTGCAGCGCCGACAGCGCGCCGAAGATGGCCGAATGGCGGAAACGGCGGGCGATGCCGCGGGCATCGAATGGGTAGGCGTTGTAGGCCGGGGTGGCATCGTCCATCTGGCCGGGTTCCTGCTGGAAGGGACTCCAGCGTGCCGCCGGCGCGGCGCGTACGCCCTGACCCAGGTCAGGTGGAGTGCACGCCTCAGCGGTACACCAGCCGCCGCAGCAGGAAGAAGGTCACGCAGGCCAGGCCGCCCTCGACCATCGGCTTGGCCAGCCATGCCCAGCTCAGGCCCAGGTGCTGCTCGATCGCGTGCACCAGCAGCGTGCTGGCCAGGGTCATGGTGATCCACAGCACGCCGAAGCGGCGGAAGCGGTGCCAGCCGAGGTGGGCACCGTCCTCGCCGGCGAAGGTGTAGCGGCCGTTGAGCCAGAACCCGAGCACGGCACCGGTGGTGCGTCCCATCAGGTTGGCCGGCACCGCATGCAGGCCCAGGGCGGTGGTGAGCACGAACACGGCCCAGTCCACGCCCAGCTGCAGCAGGCCGAAAGCGATGTACAGGCTGCCCTGGCGCAGGATCGGGGCGGGCACGGCAGGCGTCCGTCGTGGGGAGCGCTGGAGTCTAAACCGCGGCCGGTAGCGCAAGGTGAATCCTGCCGGTCGCGCGTGCCGGGCTAGAATCGTCTCCCCTCATTGCACAGCGAAGCGCAGCCCATGACCCAGCCCCTGCACGTGGTGATCCTGGCCGCCGGCGAGGGCAAGCGCATGAGATCGGCCCTGCCCAAGGTGCTGCAGCCGGTCGGCGGCAAGCCGATGCTGGCCCACGTGATCGACACCGCACGCCAGCTGCAGCCGGCCGGCATCCACGTGGTGCACGGCCACGGCGGCGAGGCGGTGCGCGCGGCCTTCGCCGGCCAGGACGACCTGTCGTGGGCCGAGCAGGCCCGGCAGCTGGGCACCGGCCATGCGGTGCAGCAGGCCATGCCGGACATTCCCGAGCTGGTCGACGTGCTGGTGCTGTACGGCGACGTGCCGCTGACCTCCGCCGAAAGCCTGCGCCGGCTGCTGGCCGCGCCCGGCCTGCTGCGCGTGCTGGTGGCCGAGCCGGAGGATCCGTCCGGTTACGGCCGCATCGTGCGCGACCCGCAGGGCCGGGTGGCGCAGATCGTCGAGCACCGTGACGCCGACGAGGAGCAGCGCCGCATCGGCACGGTCAACACCGGCATCATCGCCGCCGAGTCCGATGCGCTGAAACGCTGGCTGTCGCGCCTGTCCAACGAGAACGCGCAGGGCGAGTACTACCTGACCGACGTGTTCGCCATGGCCGCCGAGGAATACAACGCCGCCGAAATGGTGGTGGTGGCCGATCCGCAGGAGGTCGAGGGCGCCAACGACCCCTGGCAGCTCGCCCAGCTGGAGCGTGCCTACCAGCTGCGCCGCGCGCGCGAGCTGTGCCTGGCCGGCGCGCGCCTGCTGGATCCGGCACGGGTCGAGCAGCGCGGCACGGTGCGCGTCGGGCGCGACGTGGAGATCGACGTCAACGTGGTCCTGGAAGGCGAGGTCGACCTGGCCGATGGCGTGCGCATCGGTCCGTTCGTGCGGCTGAAGGACGTGCGCCTGGGCCCGGGCACCGAAGTGCTGGCGCATTGCGACCTGGAAGGCGTGGTCACCGAGGGTGCGGCCCAGGTCGGCCCGTTCGCGCGGCTGCGCCCGGGCACGGTGCTGGCCGACGGCGTGCGCATCGGCAACTTCGTGGAAACCAAGAAGGTGGTACTGGGCGTGGGCAGCAAGGCCAACCACCTGACCTACCTGGGTGACTCGACGGTCGGAGCAGGGGTGAACATCGGCGCCGGCACGATCACCTGCAACTACGACGGCGTGAACAAGTCCGCCACGGTGATCGGCGATGGCGCCTTCATCGGCTCCAACTCTGCGCTGGTGGCGCCGGTGGAGATCGGCGCCGGGGCGACGATTGGCGCCGGCTCGGTGATCACCCGCAATGCCCCGGCCGACACCCTGACCATTTCCCGCGCGCGCCAGTCCATCGTCGAGGGCTGGAAGCGGCCGGAGAAGAAGCCGAAGTAAGCGGCTGGGCGCTGCGCCGCGGCCGGGCCGCCGACGCCGCGACCCTGACCGGTGCCGGGCAACGCGCCTGCGAGAGGCTTCGCGACGCCTGGGCTCCCGACGCATCCGCGTGTGTTGACCCGGCGGCGGCCGCGCGGGGCCGGGCGCCGGCTCAATGCTCCGGCAGCATCACCGCCACGCACAGCCCGCCGTCGGTGCGGTTCTGCAGCGAGAGGCGGCCGCCATGCGCCTCGATGATCTCGCGGGTCAGGGCCAGGCCCAGGCCGGTGCCGTTGCGCTTGGTCGAATAGAACGGCAGCAGTGCCTGCTGCAGCACGGCCTCATTCATGCCAGGGCCGCGATCCAGTACTTCCAGCCGGGTCCAGCCCGGCAGCCGGCGCACCCGGATGCGCACTTCGGCACGCGGGGGGAGCGATTCCTCGCCGGCTTCCAGCGCGTTCTTCAGCAGGTTCAGCAGCGCCTGTTCCATCTGTGCCACGTCGATCCGCGCGCACAGTTCGGCCGCCGTGCCGTCCAGCTCGAACCCGATCTGGCGCTGCAGGCGGGCCAGGAAATCCTCCCAGTCCACGGACTGCAACTGCGGCTGGGGCAGCTTGGCGAAGCGCGCGTAGCCGCGGATGAAGCCCTCCAGGTGGCGGGCGCGGTCCTCGATGGTGGAGAACACCTCGCCCAGGCGCTCGTGGCGTGCGCGCCGCACCAGCTCGGCGCCGGAATGAGCGAGCGAGGCGATCGGCGCCAGCGAGTTGTTGAGTTCGTGGCTGATCACCCGGATCACCTTCTTCCAGGTCTGCACCTCCTGGCGGCGCAGTTCCGGGGTCAGCAGGCGCAGCAGCAGCAGTTCGTGGCGGCGGCCGTTGAGGGTGAAGCGCCGGCGGGACAGGTGGTAGACCTCCTCCTCGGCCAGTTCATCGCCGCCGTCCTCGCCCTGCACGCCGAACAGGCTGTCGCCGCCGCGTGCCACCGCCTCGCGCAGTTCGGCGGGCAGGGCCTCCAGCACCTCGTCCATGCGCTGGCCCTCGAGCTTGCGCCCGTCGTTGAGCAGCTTGCGCGCGGCGAGGTTGGCATACACCACCCGCGCCACGGCGTCGCCGCCATCGGCCCACAGCAGCATCGCCACCGGCGTGTTCTGGACCATGGTGTCCAGCAGCAGCTCGCGCTGGACCAGGTCCTGGCGCTGCATCCGCAACACCTCGCCAAGCTCGGCATGCGCGCGGACCAGCTCGCCAAGTTCATCCCTGCTGCGCCAGTGCACGCCAAAGTTGAACTCGCCGTCGCGGTAGGTGTTGACGCTTCCGGCCAGTGCCCGGAACAGGGCGCGCAGCGGCGCCAGCGCCCGATGCAGGCTCCACCACATCAGCGCCAGCAGGATCAGCACCGACAGCGCGGCCAGCAGCCAGCCCTGGTCGATCCAGTAGGCGATGGTCCATGGCAGCGCGGCGGCCAGCGCCAGCACCGGCAGCAGCCGCAGGAACAGTCGCAGGGTCAGCGAGCGCTGGAACATGCGTCAGGAGCTCTTCAGGCCGTGGCGTTCCATCCGCCGGTACAGCGCCTGGCGGCTCATGCCCAGCTCGGCGGCGGCCTGGGCGATCACCCCGCCGGCGCGTTCCAGCGCCGCTTCGATCTGTTCGCGCTCGGGCTCGCGCGCCGGTGCCGGGCGCGTGGCCTGGACG
>JAEWAG010000049.1 GCA_023391775.1 Pseudomonadota bacterium
AGGGCTGGCTCAACGGCCTGGGCTACGCGCCCAACGAGCTGACCGCCGGCGACGACCCGGCCCAGGCCCGTGTGGCCCTGCTGCGCGCCGCCGACCTGGTCCGCGCCGGCCTGGCCGGCACCTTGCGCGACTACGTGCTGGACACCGTCGATGGCCCGCGACCGCTGCACGCGGTGGACTACAACGGACAGCCCGCCGGCTACGCGTACTCGCCGGACGAGGTGGTCAACTACGTCGAGAACCACGACAACGAGACCCTGTACGACCTCAACGCCTACCGCCTGCCGCTGGACACGCCGGCCGCGGAGCGTGCGCGGGTGCAGGTGCTGGGCATGGCCACCACCGCGCTGAGCCAGGGGGTGGCCTACTTCCATGCTGGCGTGGACACGCTGCGTTCCAAGTCGCTGGACCGCAACAGCTACGACTCCGGCGACTGGTTCAACCGGATCGACTGGACCTACCAGGACAACTACTTCGGCACCGGCCTGCCGCCGGCGCCAGGCAATGGCGCGGACTGGGAGTGGATGGCACCGCGCCTGGCCGATGCCGCGCTCCGTCCGGCGCCGGAAGACATCGCCTTCGCCCGCGACGCGCTGCGGCAGCTGCTGGCGATCCGCTCCAGCTCCGGCCTGTTCCGCCTGCGCAGCAGCGAAGAGGTGTCGCGCCGACTGAGCTTCCCCGGCAGCGGACCGCGGCAGAATCCGCTGCTGATCGCCGGCCTGCTCGACGGCCGCGGCCATCCGGATGCCGGCTTCGAGGCCATCCTCTACCTGCTCAACGCCTCGCCCGAGGCCCAGCAGATCGCCCTGCCGGAGCAGCGCGGCCGCCGCTGGGTGCTGCACCCGGTGCAGCGCGCGCCCGGCGCCTTCGACCCGCGCACGCGCCAGGCCCGCTGGGATGCGGCCACCGGCACCTTCAAGGTGCCGCCGCGCACCGTCCTCGTCTACGTCCTGGAGTGAGACCCGTCATGCACCGACGTCCGATCCACCGTCCCGCCGCGGCCCTGCTCGCACTGCTGGCCTTGGCGGCCGCCCTGCCCGCCCACGCCCGCACCCTGGCCCGCGTGCAGTCTCCCGGCCAGGTCCTGAGCGTGACCCTTGAGGCGCAGCACGAGGACCGCCTTGCCTACCGGGTCGAGCACAGGGGCACGCCGGTGATCGCACCCTCGCGCCTGGGCTTCGTGCTGGGCGACGGCCGTCTGGAGCGCAACCTGGAGCTGCTCGACCATTCCAGCCGCAGCGTCGACGAGACCTGGGAACAGCCCTGGGGCGAGCGTCGCCTGACCCGCAACCACTACAACGAGCTGCGCGCCCGCTTTGCCGAGCGCCCGGCGGTGGCCGGGCAGCCGCCGCGTCGCATCGACGTGGTGTTCCGCGTCTACGACGACGGCGTGGGTTTCCGCTACGAGTTTCCGGAGAACCCGCCAGGGCAGCCGGTGCGCATCCGCCAGGAGCTGACCGAATTCACCCTGGCCGACATCGACCGCACCATCGCCTGGTGGATCCCGGCGATGGAGTGGAACCGCGAGGAGTATCTGTACCAGCGCACCCCGCTGCGCGAGATCGGCACGGCGCAGACGCCGCTGACCCTGCGCACCGGCGACGGCCTGCACGTGTCCATCCACGAAGCGGCGCTGGTCGACTATGCCGGCATGAACCTGGCCCGCGGCGACGGCAACGTGCTGCGCGCCGCGCTCACGCCCTCCAGCGACGGCCCGGCGGTGGTGCGCACCGCGCCGTTTACCACCCCGTGGCGCACCATCCAGGTCGGCGAGCGTGCCGGTGACCTGGTCGAATCCAGCCTGATCCTCAACCTCAACGAGCCCAATGCCATCGGCGACGTGAGCTGGTTCAAGCCCGCCAAGTACGTGGGCGTGTGGTGGTCGCTGCACCTGGAGACCGAGACCTGGGGCACCGGCCCGAAGCACGGCGCGACCACCGCCAACACCCGCCGCTACATCGACTTCGCCGCCGCCAACGGCTTCCGCGGCGTGCTGGTGGAAGGCTGGAACCCCGGCTGGGACGGCAACTGGTTCGCCAACGGCTGGGGCTTCGACTTCACCCGCTCCACGCCCGACTTCGACCTGCCGGCACTGGCGAAGTACGCCGCGGGCAAAGGCGTGCACCTGGTCGGCCACCACGAGACCGCCTGCGCGGTAAGCCATTACGAGCGCCAACTCGAGGCCGCGCTGGACCTGTACGCGCGCAATGGCGTGGACGTGGTCAAGACCGGCTACGTGTGCGACGCCGGCGACATCCAGCGCCAGGATCGCGTCGACGGCCCGATCGTGCGCGAGTGGCACGAGAGCCAGTGGATGAGCAACCACCACCTGCGCGTGCTCAAGGCCGCTGCCGAGCGCCGGATCGCGATCAACGCGCACGAGCCGTTCAAGGACACCGGCATCCGCCGTACCTATCCCAACGCGGTCTCGCGCGAGGGCGCACGCGGCATGGAGTTCGCCGCCTGGGCCGATCCGCCGAACCCGCCGGAGCACGAGGCCACCCTGGTGTTCACCCGCATGCTGGCCGGGCCGATGGACTTCACCCCCGGCATCGTCAGCCTCACCGGCCGCAACGGCCAGAAACTGCGCAGCACCCTGGCCAAGCAGCTGGCGCTGTACGTGGTGCTGTACAGCCCGATCCAGATGGTCGCCGACCTGCCCGAGCACTACGCCAGGCAGCCGCAGGCGCTGCAGTTCATCCGCGACGTGGCGGTGGACTGGGAACAGAGCGTGGTGGTCAACGGCGAGGTCGGGCAGTACGCGACCCTGGCGCGCAAGGCGCGCGGCGGCGAGGAGTGGTTCCTCGGCGCGGTCGGCGACGACACCCCGCGCGTACTGCAGGCACCGCTGTCCTTCCTCGATGCCGGCCGCCGCTACCGCGCGGAGATCTACCGCGATGGCGAAGGCGCGGACTGGGAGCACAACGCGGCGGCGTTCGTGCACGAGACCCGCGAGGTCGGTGCCGGCGACGTGCTCGAGCTGCGCCTGGGCCGCGGCGGCGGCCAGGCGGTCCGCTTCGTGCCGCTGTGAGCTGTGCCGGATGAATACGTATGCAGCCTGGCACCGGTGCCGGGACCGGCCTCTACCATAGCCGCGCCCCGCGGATCCGGCGCTGGAAGCGTGCCCTCGCACCTTCCCGCCCCGGCGCCGCGGCACCGGCCTGAAGCCCTCCTGCCCTGCCCGGCCTCCTTTCCTGCCGCGCTCCACCGCGGCGTCACCTGACAATGGTTCACGCAATGTCCGACTCCCCGTGGTGGCGCGGCGCCGTCATCTACCAGATCTATCCACGCAGCTTCCTCGACACCAACGGCGACGGCGTGGGCGACCTGCCCGGCATCACCCGCCAGCTGGACTACGTCGCCTCGCTGGG
>JAEWAG010000083.1 GCA_023391775.1 Pseudomonadota bacterium
CGACCCGCGACGGGCGCCTGCACGATGGCAGCAGCGGCATCGCCGTGGACGTCGGCGACCTGGAGTGCCTGGCCCAGGTGGTGCGCGACGTCGCCCCGGACGCGGTCATCAACGCCGCCGCCTACACCGCCGTGGACAAGGCCCAGACCGACGCGGAAGCCGCGTTCCGGATCAACGGCGAAGCGCCCGGCGTGCTTGCGCGGGCCTGCGCCGCCGCCGGCATCCCGCTGGTGCATTACTCCACCGACTACGTGTTCGACGGGCAGGGCAGCCGCCCCTATCGCGAGGACGACCCGACCGCGCCGCTGGGCGTGTACGGGGCCAGCAAGCTGGCCGGCGAGCAAGCCATTGCCGCGGCAGGTGGCCAGCACCTGGTGTTCCGCACCGCCTGGGTCTATGCCCACCACAGCCACAACTTCCTGCGCACCATGCTGCGGGTGGGCGCCGAGCGCGAGGAGCTGCGCGTGGTGGCCGACCAGATCGGCACCCCCACGCCAGCCGCGCTCATCGCCGATGTCACCACCGTGGCGCTGGGCAAGGCGCTGGACGATCGTGCGGTGTCGGGTACCTGGCATCTGGTCGCGCAAGGCCAGACCAGCTGGCACGGCTTTGCCGAGGCGATCTTCGAAGAGTCGGTCGAAGCGGGCCTGCTGCCGCGGGCACCTCGCGTGCTGCCGATCGCCACGGCTGAATACCCCACGCCCGCGCGACGTCCGGCTTACTCCTGCCTGGACACCGCCGCCCTTCACCGGGACTTCCAGATTGACCTGCCACCTTGGCGCCAGGCGCTGGGCCAGGTGATGCAGACACTGGTGGCAGCGGAGGCCCGATAACTCCCCCAACCCGGCAGGGACGACGATGCACCTCCTGGTCTGCGGTGGAGCGGGGTACATCGGAAGCCACATGGCGCAGTGGCTGGCGGAGTACGGGCACCGGGTAACGGTGCTGGACAATCTCTCCACCGGCCACTCCGAGGCCGTACGCTGGGGCGGCCTGGTCCGGGCCGACCTGCTGGACGCCGCTTCGCTGGACCGCGATTTCGCGGTCCACCGCTATGACGCGGTGCTGCACTTCTGTGCCTCGTCGCTTGTCGGTGAATCGGTCAGCGACCCGTATGCCTACTACCGCAACAACGTCGCCGGCACCCTCAACCTGCTGGCCGCGATGCATCGCCACGGGGTCCAGCGGCTGGTGTTCTCCTCCACCGCGGCGGTGTTCGGCAACCCCGCCAGCGACCTGATAGACGAAGACCACCCCAAGGCGCCGATCAACCCCTATGGCGCCAGCAAGCTGATGGTGGAGCGCATGCTTGCCGATGCAGCCGATGCCTATGGCCTGCGGTCGGTCGCGCTGCGCTACTTCAACGCCGCCGGTGCGCTGCCCGGGCAGGGCATCGGCGAGGCCCACGCCTGCGAGACCCACCTGATCCCGAACGTGCTCAAGGCCGCCCTCGGTGGCGGTGCGCAGCTGAAAGTGTTCGGCGGGGACTACCCGACCCCCGACGGCACCTGCGTGCGCGACTACGTGCATGTGCAGGATCTCGCCCAGGCCCATGCGCTGGCACTGGACTACATGGAGCGCAGTCCCGGCGCGCATGCGTTCAACCTCGGCAGCGGCCGCGGATTCTCGGTGCGCGAGGTGATCGCCGCGGCCGGCGAGGTGGCCGGGCGCGGGATTCCCTACGAAGTGGCACCCCGGCGAGCGGGCGACCCCGCGGTGCTGGTGGCCTCGAGCGAGCGTGCCCGCCGCGAGCTCGGCTGGGCGCCGGCCTGGACCGACCTGCGCGCGATCATCGAAAGCGCGTGGGGCTGGCACCGCGACCAGCGCTTCTGAGCCGCGGACGCCGCCTCAGGTGCGGCCGTAGGTGTCCTCGAAACGGACGATGTCGTCCTCGCCCAGGTAGCTGCCGGACTGGACCTCGATCAGCTCCAGCGGCAGTTTGCCCGGGTTGCGCAGGCGGTGGGTCACGCCCAGCGGGATGTAGGTGCTCTGGTTCTCCGACAGCAGGATCACCTCGTCGCCGCGGGTCACCTCGGCGGTGCCCGACACCACGATCCAGTGCTCGGCGCGGTGGTGGTGCATCTGCAGGCTCAGGCTGGCGCCCGGCTTGACCGTGATCCGCTTGACCTGGAAGCGCTGGCCGTTGTCGATCGAGTCGTACGCACCCCACGGACGGTAGACCTTGCGGTGCCAGGTCGCCTCGGGACGCTGTTCCTGGCGGATCCGTGCCACCACGTCCTTGACCTCCTGCATGCGGTCGCCCTTGCCGACCAGCACCGCGTCGGCGGTTTCCACCACCACCACGTCGTCCAGGCCCACGAGGGCGATCAGGCGCTCGCCGTAGGCGTAGGTGTTGCGGCAATCGATGGCGATCACGTCGCCATGGTGGGCATTGCCATCGGCGTCGCGCCCGGAGACTTCGCGCAGCGCGGTCCACGAACCCACGTCGCTCCAGCCGGCATCCAGCGGCACCACCGAGGCGGCGTCGGTCTTCTCCATCACCGCGTAGTCGATGGAGTCCGCCGGCACGGCAGCGAAGGCCTCCGCGTCCAGGCGCACGAAGTCGGCGTCGCGGCGGGCGCCGTTCCAGGCCTTGCGCACGGCTTCGATCATCGCCGGCTGCAGGCGCTCCAGCTCGGCCAGGTAGCGCGAGGCGCGGAACAGGAACATGCCGCTGTTCCAGTAGTACTCGCCCGATGCCACGTAGCCCTGCGCGGTGGCCAGGTCGGGCTTCTCCACGAAGCGCTCCACCGCGCGCACGCCGCTTCCGGCCGCTGCACGGATGTAGCCGTAGCCGGTTTCCGGCCCGGTCGGGACGATGCCGAAGGTGACCAGGCGACCGCCCTCCGCCGCCGGCATGGCCTCGGCGACCGCGCGCCGGAAGGCGTCGGCGTCCTGCACGACGTGGTCGGAAGGCAGCACCAGCAGCAGCGGGTCGCTGCCGCCGGCGGTGGATTCCAGGGCCGCCACGGCAATCGCCGGGGCCGTGTTGCGGCCTACCGGCTCCAGCAGGATGGCCTGGGGTTCGGTCCCGGCCTGGTGCAGCTGCTCGGCCGCAACGAAGCGGTGCGCCTCGTTGGCCACCACCAGCGGCGGGCGGGTCGCCAGCGGGGCCACCCGCAGCCAGGTTTCCTGGAGCATGGAATGCTCCCCGTGCAGGGGCAGGAACTGCTTGGGGTAGGACTCGCGCGACAGCGGCCACAGCCGCGTGCCGGAACCACCGGACAGCAGGACGGGAAGCAGGTCGTTCATGGCATCAGGCTCAGGCGGACAGCAGGCGCGAGATTTCTTCGGTGCGCTCGCGCAGCAGGACTTCGTCGCCACGCGCCTCCACGTTCAGCCGCAGCAGCGGCTCGGTGTTGGAGCTGCGCAGGTTGAAGCGCCAGTCGCCGAAGTCGGCGCTGATGCCGTCGGTGTGGTCCAGCGCCGGCGACTGCGCGGCGAAGTGGTCCA
>JAEWAG010000094.1 GCA_023391775.1 Pseudomonadota bacterium
GCGCTGGACGGCTTCCTCTCGGCCCTGGTGGTGGCGCCCTCGCCGGTGCCGGTCGAGGAGTGGGAGCCGGCGGTATGGGGCGGCAAGCCGCCGCGCTGGGACAGCGAGGCCGAGGCCGCCGAGGTGCGCAACCTGCTGCTGGGCCACTGGAACATGTGCGCCGCCCGCGCCCGCAACGGCGAGGAGGACCTGCCCGAGCACCTGATGCCGCTGATGTGGCTGCCCGACGAGCCCGGCGAGGGCGAGGACGCCCTGGCCGAGGACGAGCTGGACGTCGGCCGGGAATGGGCGATGGGCTTCTTCGAGGGCGTTGCCCTGCGCGAGGAGGGCTGGGACCGGTGGCTGGATGCCAACGACTGGATCGACGAGATCTTCGCCCTGCTCGAGCGCCTGGCCACCGGCGAGGTCGCCGATGACGAGGATCCCGCCAAGGCCCCGCAGCCGCTGCCCTACCGCGAGCGCCTGGAGATCGTGATGGAACTGCCCGGCATGCTGGCCGACCTCAACCACCACCACATCGCCGAGCTGACCCCGCGTACCCCGATCCGCCGCGAGGAGGGCCCGGGTCGCAACGAGCCCTGCCCCTGCGGCAGCGGCAAGAAGCACAAGAAGTGCTGCGGGGCTGACTGAGCCGCGCCTGGCGCGGGATCCGCGATGGGTGTGCCGGGCGGCTCAAGCCACCCATCGGCGCGGTCCGGCGGCGGCATGCACAGGTCCGTGGCGTGCGTGCGTACAGCGGCCGCCGGGATCAGGCCGTGGCCGCATCCGCGTGACGGACGGAACGGTTGCCACGCGCGCGGCCTGGCCGGTACCCACCTCCGCCAGCACGCCCGGACGGCGGACATGAAAAAGGCCGGACATGCCGGCCTTTTCCGTCAGCGTCGCGGCAGGTGGCTTACCACTCCACCTCGGCCATCGAGCAGTTCAGGCCCGAACCAATACCCAGCAGGGCGATCCGGTCGCCCTTCTTCAGGCGGCCGAGCTCCTTGAGCTTGCTCAGCACGATCGGCACCGAAGCCGGGCCGATGTTGCCGTGCTCGCCGAAGATGGTCATGACCTTCTTCGGGTCCACGCCCAGCGATTTGATGAAGGCCTTGGTGTGCGGGCGGCTGACCTGGTGGATCACGAACTGGTCCAGCTCCTCCACCGCCCAGCCCAGGGCGACCTTGGCCGCGGCGAAGGTCTTGGTCGCCAGCTTGATGCCCTCGATCAGCAGCAGGCGGGTGTCGGTGACCATGCGGTCCAGGTTGCCGCGGCACAGCTGGTTGAACTCGGTGGCCGAGCGGGTCACGCCGCCCTTGTAGCGCGGGGCGTCGGGCACCAGCTCGCTGCGTGCCAGGACCATCGCCGCCGCGCCGCCGCCCAGGGTCAGGGCGGCCATCTCGTCGCGGAACTGCTGCTCGGTGAAGTCCGGCGACATCATCCGCTCGAGGGTCTTCTCGTACACCAGGTTGGCGGTCTCGCCGTCGACCACCAGCGCATAGTCGATCTCGCCGCGCTCGAGCATGCGCGCGGCGATGTCCATGCCGTTGATGAAGGCCAGGCAGGCGTTGGCGACGTCGAAGGTCATGCACTCGTCGCCCACGCCCAGGTTGCCGGACACGATCGAGGCGGTGGACGGCTCCAGGTAGTCGCGGCTGACCGAGGTGTTGACCAGCAGGCCGATCCTGTCCACACCGATGCCGGCGTCATCCAGCGCCTTGCGCGCGGCCAGGGTGGCCACGTCCGAGGCCTGCATGCCCTCGTCCCACAGACGCCGCGCGTGGATCCCGGCGATGTCGCCCAGCACGTCGACCCGGATGCCGAGGCGGTCCAGGGCGGGCTTCAGCCGTGCGTTGATTTCCTGCGAGGTGAGGGTGTGCGGCGCATCGACGTGCGCCAGCCCCGCGATGGAGACGTTCTTGAAAAGCATGGCTGGACCACGCCCACAGGACAAAAGGGGCGACGATTCTAGCGGTTGGCCGCCTTCACCGCACCTTTACGTATCCCGGCAGCGCCGCCCGGGTTCAGGGACAACGCCACGCGGCAAAGCGCTGCGACCCGCCTTCCGGCTCGCCCAGCGGCTGGACCACGTTGGCGCCCACGGTCGTGGCCTCGTTGCGGGCCAGGGTCTCCAGCTCGTCACGCACCTTGACCTGGTTGCGCTCGTAGAAGGCCACGCTGTGCTTGACCGAGACCTCCACGTCGGCCTGGCGCGCGCAGCCGGCCGGGGCGGCGCCGGCGGCGACCACGCGCACGGCCTTGCCATCCGGCTCCAGCGGCACCCAGGTGCAGGCGGCCAGCGGCAGGACGAGCAGGAACAGGACGGGCAGACGCTTCATGGGGAGGTTCCGGAAAGAGGTGGATGCAGGCCGAAGCCTGCCATGGTGTGCAGTAACCGGCGACAACCGGTGCCCGGGCGACCCCGCGGGCCGCCCGGGAGCCGGCCTCAGCGCGCGACCGGGCGGCCGTCGGCGTCGATGACGTGCACCGGGCCGAGGTTGAGCGCGCGCACCGGCTGCTCGACCTGCTTGAGGTCGCCGACGACCACCCAGACCAGCTTGTCCGGGTCCAGGCTGGCGGCGGCCTGCTGCACCTGGTCCACGGTCAGCGCCTCGATGCGCGCCTTGCGCTGGAAGACGTAGTCGTCCGGGCGGCCGTAGCGGACGATGCCGCCGATGGTGCCCAGCACGGCGCGTCCGGTCTCGTAGGCGCCCGGCAGGCTGCGGATCTCGGTGGCCTGGATCTTGGCGACCTCCGCGGCGGTGGCCGGCCTGGCGCCGCTGGCGAACTGGCGCACCTCGCGGTCCAGCTCGGCCAGCGCCTCGGCGGTCTTGTCGATCTGTACCGGGGCGAAGCTCATCCACGGCCGCTGGCCCAGCGCGCCGGAGGCGAAGCTGTAGGCGCCGTAGGCCCAGTGCTTGTCCTCGCGCAGGTTCATGTTCAGGCGCGAGGAGAACTCGCCGCCCAGCACCGAGTTGGCGAAGTCGAACACCACCGCGTCCGGGTCCCGGGTCGAGCTGATGACCTGGCCGGCGAGGATGGTCGCCTGGACCGCGCCGGGCTGGTCGATCAGGTACACCGCGCTGGCCTGCGGACGCTGCACCTCGGGGATGGCGCCGACCTGGGCCGCGGCCGGGCCGGCCGGCTTCCAGTCGCCGAAGTGGCGCTCCAGCATCGGCATCACCTCTTCCAGCGTGGTGTCGCCGACCACGATCAAGGTGGCGTCGTCCGGACGCACCCACTGGGCGTGGAACGCCTGCAGGTCCTCGCGGGTCAGCGCGCTGATGGACTCCTCGGTGCCCGAGCCGCTGAACGGGATGGCGTAGGGATGGCCCTCGCCGTACAGCAGCGGCGGCAGTACGCGCTGGGCGGCGCCGTTCGGGCGCGCCTTCTCCTGGGCGATGCCGGCCAGCCAAGTGGCGCGCACGCGGTCGATCTCCTTCTGCTCGAAGGTCGGCCGGCGGACCATGTCGGCGAACAGGGCCAACGACTCGTCCAGGTTCTCCTTCAGCGCCGACAGGTAGGCGTTGCTGCCGTCCAGCGAGGCACCGGCGGCCAGGTTGGCGCCCAGCTTCTCGGCCCGGTTGGCGAAGCCCAGGGCGTCGAGCCCGCCGGCGCCCTCGTCGAGCATGGACATGGTGAAGCTGGAAGTGCCCAGCTTGCGCCCCAGGTCGGCGGCGAAGCCGCCCTTGAATTCGTAGCTGAACTGCACCACCGGCACCGCGTCGCGGCGCGCGAACACCACCTCGGTGCCGTTGGCCAGGCGGGCGCGCTCCAGCGCCGGGAACTTCAGGTCCGGGAAGCGCTCGGGCATCGGTACGCCCTTGCTGCGGTCCACGCTGGAGGCGACCGTGCGGAACTTCGGATCGGGCTGCGGCAGGGCGAACGGCGCCGGGGTCGGCGACGGCTCCTCCTCCAGTACCGTGCGCTCGCCCGGCAGCACCAGCAGGGTGTGCGAACCGGCGCCCAGCCAGTTGCGGCCGGCGTTGCGCACCTCCGCGGCGGTGGCGTTGGCGAACACCTGCAGGCTCTGGCGGTAGCAGCCGGGGTTGCCGGTGTAGACCGCGCACTCGGCCAGGCCGTCGGCCTTGCCGCCGAAACCGCCGATGCGCTCCAGCCCGCGCACCACGCTGGCCTTGACCATCATCTGGGCCTGCTCGAGTTCGGCCGGCTCCGGGCCTTCGGCCAGCAGCCGCGCCAGCTCCTCGTCCAGCGCCTTCTCAACCTGGGCCGGGTCCACGCCCTGGCGCACGTCGGCGCTGATGTAGAAGGTGGAGGCCAGTTCGAACGGCTGCAGATAGGCACTCACCCGGTCGGCCAGCTTGTCCTGGAACACCAGCCGGCGGTCCAGGCGCGAACTCTTGCTGCCACCCAGGACCTGGGCCAGCAGCTGCAGCCGCTCCACGTCCGCCTCGCCGTACGGGGCCACGCTCCAGGCGCGGTAGATGCGCGCCTGCGGGACCTTGTCCTCCATCGTCTCGCGGGTGGCCTGGCGCTTGGCCGGACCGGCGGCGGTGCGCTCCAGCGTCGGGCCGGCGGGGATGTGGCCGAAGTAACGGGTGACCTTCTCGCGCGCGGTCTCCACGTCGATGTCACCGGCCAGCACCAGCACCGCGTTGTTCGGGCCGTACCAGGCGCGGAACCACTGCTTCACGTCCTCGAGCGAGGCGGCGTTGAGGTCGTTCATCGAGCCGATCGTGCTGTGGTGGTACGGGTGGCCCTTGGGGTACAGCGCGCGGTAGATGCGGTCGTCGGCCTGGCCGTAGGGCTGGTTCTCGCCCTGGCGCTTCTCGTTCTGGACCACGCCGCGCTGCTCGTCCAGGGTCTTCTGGTCGATCGCGCCGAGCATGTGGCCCATGCGGTCGGACTCCATCCACAGCGCCAGGTCCAGCGCGGTGGTGGGCACGTTCTGGAAGTAGTTGGTGCGGTCCAGCCAGGTGGTGCCGTTCATGTCGGTCGCGCCGACCATCTCGAACGGTTCGAAGTATTCGCCGCGGTGGTTCTCCGAGCCGTTGAACATCAGGTGCTCGAACAGGTGGGCGAAGCCGCTGCGGCCGGCCGGTTCGTCCTTGCTGCCGACGTGGTACCAGATGTTGACCGCCACGATCGGCGCCTTGCGGTCGGTGTGCACCACCACGCGCAGGCCGTTGGGCAGGGTGAACTCCTCGTAGGGAATCAGCACCTCGGCGGCGGCGCCGGGGGCGGCCGCGGCCGGGTTGAACCCGGTGGCGCCAAGGGACGCGGAAACGGCCAGCAGCAGGGCAGCCGCCAGCGGCTTGCGGGCAATCCTCATGGTTACGCTCTCTGTACGGGGATAGGGGCACGATCCTAACGGTCCCCAGCGGCCAGCACACTAGGCCACAAGCCACGCCTGCCGGAGCGCGCCCCATGGATCCTCGCCATTGCCTGGTCACCGGCGCCAACCGCGGCCTGGGACTGGAGTTCACCCGCCTGCTGCTGGCCCGCGGTGCGCACGTGGTGGCCACCGCGCGCGAACCCGGACGCGCCACCGCGCTCAACGCCCTGGCGGCCGCCCATCCCGGGCGCCTGCACCTGCTTCCGCTGGACGTGGCCCAGGCCCGCAGCCGCAACGCGCTGGTGGCCGAGCTGCCCCTGATGCTGGACGGGCAACCGCTGGACCTGGTGCTCAACAACGCCGGCGTGCTGCAGGGTGGCGAGCGCTTCGGCGAGGTGGACGAGGCGGTGCTTGAGACCAGCCTGCGCACCAACGCCACCGGTCCCTTCCTGCTGGTGCAGGCCCTGGCCGGGCTGCTGGCCGAGGGCGGCACCGTCGCCAACCTGTCCTCGGAAATCGGCTCGCTGGCCCTGCGCCGCGAGTTCCGCACGCCCAGCTACGCCATCGGCAAGGCCGCCCAGAACATGGGCACGGTGCTGCTGGCCCGCGCGCTGGAACCCCGCGGCATCCGGGTGGTGGCCCTGCATCCGGGCTGGGTACGCACCGACATGGGCGGCGAGCACGCCCCGGTGCTGCCGGCGCACGCCGCGGCGGCGCTGCTGCAGGTGCTCGACCGGCTGGGCCCGGACGCCAGCGGCCTGTTCCTGGGCCCGGACGGCGACGTCCTGCCCTGGTAGCGCTGGATCCGGGCCGCGCCCGTACCGGACCACTGCGGGATTCCTCCCCTTATGCGATGTGCCCGACAGGGCGCATCCGCGCGGCTGCGTGCCTGTGTCCGGCGGCCCGGCGGACACCGCGGACGTCCGCCGGCCCTGCCCCGGACGCTCAATGAATCTGCAAACGCTTGATTTTCAACGGGAAAAACTTGGCACGGCGCGTGCGTTAACTCCAGTACCGGGAACGGACCTTGATTCAAAGCTGAATCAGCACTGAATCAGAAGCCCGAACCCGACAAATCAGATTGCCCAAGCTGGTTAGGTGTATTACCTTACTACCACACCACTGATCACACACACTGGAGCACACGATGAACACCAAGACCCTGATCGCCGCCCTGGCCATCTCCCTCGCCGCCGCCCCCGCCTTCGCCGCCCCGCGCGTGGACCACATCGTCGACCTGCC
>JAEWAG010000098.1 GCA_023391775.1 Pseudomonadota bacterium
GTGCTGCAGGGTGCGGTCCAGCTCGAAGTTGCGGGTGGCGCTGCGCGAGCTGGTGCCGGTGGCGGCCGCGGCGGTGCCGGTGCCCGGCAGCGGGGTGCCGTCGGCCTGCTGTTCGGCCACCGCGCCCGGCGGGGTGTTGCTGGTGGCGCCGGGGATGCCTTGCGGGCCTTCGCCGGCGCTGGTGTTCTCGCTGACCTGCTCGCTGCGCACCTTCTGCGGCTCGGCGTTGAACAGCTCGCGGGCCTCCTCGGTCACCGAGAAGTCCATGTCCACCGTGACCTCGGCATTGACCCGGCCGCTGCCGGTCAGCGGCTCCAGCAGCTCGCGGATGCGCTGGTTGTACGAGGTCTCCTGCCGGCGCACCTGCTCGAACTGGGCCGCGCTCAGGGCCGAGGCGCTGTCCTGGCCGTTGCTGCTGAGCAGGCGGCCGCTCTGGTCGACCACGGTGACCCGCTCCGGGGCCAGGTCCGGGATGGACGAGGCCACCATGTGCACGATCGCGTCGACCTGGTGGCGCTCGAGCAGGGCGCCGGAACGCAGCTCCAGCACCACCGAGGCGCTGGCGGCCTCGCGCTGACGGGTGAACGCCGAGGGCTTGGGGATGGCCAGGTGCACGCGCGCGTCGCGGACCGGGCGCAGGGTGGTGATGGTGCGCACCAGCTCGGTTTCCAGCGCGTGCTGGTAGCGGGCGGTTTCCACGAACTGGCTGACGCCGAAGCCCGGGTCGCGCTCCATCAGCTCGAAGCCCAGGCGGCCGCTCTCGGTCAGGCCGGAGCCGGCAAGCTTCAGGCGCGCATCATGCAGGTTGGCCTCCGGCACCGAGATGGCGCCGGTGGCCTGGTCGAGCTTGAACGGGATCTGCGCGGTGCGCAGCAGGTCGGTCGCCTCGGCGGTGGCCTTCGGGTCCAAGCCGGTGTAGAGCGGGGAATAGGCCGGCTTCTGCGACCAGAAGAAGATGTACAGGCCCGCGGCCACCGCCAGGGCCACCATCAGCAGGGTGCCGGCACGGCGCATCAGCTGCATCTCCTGCAGCTTGACCACCGCCTGGGCCGCCTTCTCGGTGGCCTGCTCGCGGTTGAACGCGTCCTTGGAAAGGGTGATTGCCATCGTGCTTCAGTCCCCGGTCACAGCGGCATGTTCATGACGTCCTGGTAGGCCTGTACCAGTCGGTTGCGGATTTCCACCGTGGCGCGGAACGCCACCTGCGACTCCTGCGAGGCGATCATCACCCGCGCCAGGTCGGCACCCGGCTCGCCCCGCTCGAACGCGCCCTGCAGCTGACCGGCCCTGGCCTGCGCCGCGTTCACGCCTTCCAGCGCCCGGGCCAGGGTCTGGGTGAAACTGGGCGTGGCCGACACGCCGCCGACCACCCCGGCCTGGGGCATCCCGCCCAGGGCCTGGATCGCATCGCTGCGCGCCACGTCGCCGGCACGCGCCGCCGTCTGGCCAAGCTGGCCCTGGTAGGCGCGGATCTGCGACAGGACGGAGCTGATCGAGTCGGTCATGGGTTTCCCTGCGGCGTGGGCCGGTGTCCGCCTGCCCGATGCAAGCGGTGTGCCACGGGGAGATGACGGGTTATCGTCGGGTACCGCCGAGCGCGCCCGACTCTGCCCCGGCCCGCGTCAAACGCGCTCGGCAAAGCGTGGAGGTCCCATTGCCAGGGGGGGCGAGCAGGGCAGTCGGTTATATCCTCGCCAGCTCACGCACCCGGCTGATGACACGCGCAGTGTTGTGGACGTCGCGGTGGCGGAAAAACATGCGCTGGACCTGACGGTAGTGTGCATCCGGCTCGAATGCGGGCAGGGACAGTAGCCGGTCCAGTTCGCGCAGTAGCCCGTCGAAGCGGCACTCTACCGGGCCCGGGAAGGCCAGCTCCATGTCGTAGAGCAGGCCATTCTGATGATCGCGGTAGTGCTCCAGGTCGTAAGCGAAGGCCAAGACCGGCAGGTCCAGATAGAGGGCATCGATGTAGACAGAGGAGTAATCGGTGACCACCACGGCGCTTGCGCGCAGCAGCGGGGCGATTTCGTGGAACTCCGCATGGCCCAAGTCGACCACCGGGGCCATGGGGTGTGATCCGGGTTCGGGCAGCAGGCCACCGGCGTTGGCCAGGTAGTGCCCACGCACTCCCAGCACCGCACCATGGCGTTCCAGCACCCGGCCCAGGGCCGCGATCTCCGCCGCGGAGAAGTGGTAGCCCAGCTCGCGGGCGACGCTGGCGTCGCGGTAGGTGGGGGCGTAAAGCACCAGGCGGCGGCCGGCGCAAAGGGCCTGCACCCGCTCCAGTTCCGCGCGCAGGGGGGCCGGCAGGTCGGCCTCGGGCTGGACCAGGAAATCGTTGCGCGGCAGGCCCGTGGCCCAGACCCGCTCCGGTGGCAGCGGATGGAAGATCGCTGCCATGGCATGGGCGTCCACGTCGGAGGAGGCGACCAGGCCGTCGTAGTGGCGGCGCTCCAGGCGGCGGAAGCGGTTGCGGTCGCCGTGCCGGCGCTGCTCCGGATTGGCCAGGGCGAACAGGCGCTTCAGCGGGATGCCATGCCACAGGTTGACTACGACCCGTCGCCGCAGCCAGGGCCTGGGTGCCGAGAAACCGCCATTGCTCCAGGCCAGGGACATGTCCATGGACGTGGAATTGGTCAGCAGCAACACGCCGCAGCGGGCCAGGCGCCACAGGCCGGCCAGGGTGCCGAGCTCGACCACGGTGTCCGGATCCACGCCCGGAGGCGGCGTCGAAGTGCCGCGCACGAACACCCAGGTCCTTACCCCAGGCTCGCCGCGCAGGGCTTCGTGCACGGCGCGGGCGTTCTCCACCAGCTGGCCCGGCTTGAGCGGATGGGCGAACAGCGCCCAGTGGTCGCGGCGCTTGGGCACCAGCAGGTCGAGCAGCCGCCACAGCGCCAGCAGCGGGATCCCGGTCCAGGCGTGCGCGATCCGCCGCCGCCAGGCGGCGCGCAGGATCCCGCCAGCTCTCACGCGGCCTTCTCCCGGGTGAGCGACCTGACCAGGTCGCAGATGCCGGCCACGTCGTCCCCGGAGAGGTCCGGGTGGATCGGCAGGCACAGCACGCGGCGGGCGGCCGCGTGCGCGTTCGGCAGGTTGCCCGGGGCCGCGGAAGGCAGCCCGCGGTACATGGGGAACTCGCTGATCAGCGGGTAGAAATAGCGCCGCACCAGGATGTCGTGCTCGCGCATGACCTGGTAGAGCTCGTCGCGCGACAGCGGGAAGGCCTCGTTGACCATCACCGGGAAGTAGGCGTAGTTGCCCTCCACCCCCGCCACCGGCTGCAGGCAATCCAGCCCGGGCACGCCTGCCAGGTGCTCGCGGTACAGGCCGTCGAGCCGGGCACGGTGGGCCAGGGCACGGTCGATGTGCTTGAGCTGGAGCAAGCCCATCGCTGCGCAGACTTCGTTCATCTTGCCGTTGATGCCCGGTGCGACGACCGTAGTCTCGTTCACGAAACCGAAGTTCTTCAGGTGGTCGATGCGCTGCTTGGTGCGCGCGTCCGGGCAGATGATGGCGCCGCCCTCGAAGGTGTTGAACACCTTGGTGGCGTGGAAGCTGAGCACCGACAGGTCGCCGTGGCGCAGCACGCTGCCACCTGCATCGCGCACGCCGAAGGCGTGGGCGGCGTCGTAGATGACCTTGAGGTTGTAGGTGTCGGCGATGCGCTCGATGGCCTCCACGTCGCACGGCCTGCCGTAGCAGTGCACCGGCATGATCGCGGTGGTCTGCGGGGTGATGGCGGCCTCGATCCGCGCCGGATCCAGGTTGCAGGTGACCGGGTCCACGTCCACGAACACCGGCTTGATCCCGTTCCACAGCAGGGAGTGGGCCGTGGCCACGAACGAGTAGGGCGTGGTGATCACCTCGCCGGTGACGCGCAGCGCCTGCAGCGCGGTGACCAGGGCCAGGGTGCCGTTGGCGAACAGGGCGATGTGCTCCACCCCAAGGTAGGCGCACAGGGCCTTCTCAAGGGCCTGGTGCATGCTGCCGCCGTTGGTCAGGATGCGGCTGTCCCAGATCCGCTGCAGGTAGGGGATGAACTCCTCCAGTGGCGGCAGCAGCGGGCTGGTGACCGGGATCGGGCGGGACGGTTTCATGGCGTGTGTCCTGGAGGGCCGGCGGCGTCCGGCGCGGGCATCGATGCAAGTCCCGTACCGGTGCCGCCGGCGGTCATTTGACGAGCAGGGCCAGGCCCCCGGCTTCGGACGACAGCTCCAGCCTGCCGCCGCGGCCCTGCATCGGCAGGCAGGCCCGCCATTCCGGCATCAGCACGTGCCAGCCCACCCGGTACCGGCCGCAGGTCCCGTCGGGCGCGCGGTAGTGCATGACCAGCCCGTACAGCCCTGGCGCGGCCGGCAGCCGGTCCGGCGGCAGCGAGTAGCGCCAGCGGTGCGCGCCCGCCCGCCCCTCCGCCACCAGCTCGTGGACGCCCTCGCCATAGAGCGACTGCAGTTCGAAGGCGATCCCGCAGCGGGCCATGATCCCCTCGTGCAGGTGCAGGTCCAGCCCCAGGCCGTTGTCGTCCAGCGCCAGTTCCCCGACATGGAAGAAGCCGATGACCGGGAAGTCCACGCGCATGACCTCGCGCGGGACCGGAACCTCTGGGTTGTCCAGGAAGGGCTGCTGCCAGTAGCACGCTCCGTCGATCTCCGTGACGCCGCTTCCTTCCGGGGTGGCGCCTAGCAGAAAGCAAAGTCCCTCCACCTCGTTGCGCCGGATCAGCTCCAGGTACAGGCACCGGCGCACGCCGAGCGAGCTCCAGTCCAGGTCGCCGTAAAGGGCCAGCAGTTCGTGGATGCCCTGCATGAAGGCGCGGCGGAAGGAGGGCGAGGAGACGATCCCGGGCGCCGCGTACAGGGCGCGGTGCAGGTTGGCCACCGCGATCTTGCGGCGGTAGGCCGCGGCCGCGGGAATGCCGGCGAAATCGTGCCATTCGATGACCATCGAACGGATCCGGTCGGCGAAGTTCCCGGCCTTCTGCGCGCTCTGGGAGATCGAGGCGGCCGCGCCCTCGGGGCGGGTGCGCCACAGGTACACCAGGTCCGGGATGATCGCCGTGCGCCGGCTATGCCAGTAGGCGCGGTGGACGAAGGGCCGGTCGGCGTAGAGCAGCCCCGGGTCCATGCCCAGGCCGTGCGCGCGCAGGAACCCGGTGCGGAAGACCTTGTTCCAGTAGAAGCAGTCGTGGATGACGTCGTCGAACTGCTCCACCGAGTCGAAGGTCCTGCGCTGCGACCACACGTAGGGTTCGTACAGGAACCCGGCCGCGGAACGCGCGCCGTCCACCAGCCGCGCGGCGCGCCCGATGGTGATGTCCGCGCCGGTGCGCAGCGCCTCCTCCATCATTAGGCGGTAGCCGTCCGGGGTGACCACGTCGTCGGAGTCCACCAGTGCCACGTACTCGCCGCGGGCCAGCGAGATGCCGAGGTTGCCGGCGATCGCGCCGCCCTCGTTGGCCTTGCTGATGCAGCTGAAGTTCGGGTGCGCGGCCTCGTACTCGCGGCAGATCGCCAGGCTGTCGTCGGTGCTCGCATCATCGATCGCGATTACCTCGATGTTGCGGTAGGCCTGGTGCAGGAGCGAATCGAAGCATTCGTGCAGGTAGGCGGAGGTGTTGTAGACCAGCACCACGATCGACAGCAGCGGCGCGGGCGTGGCGGGAGGGCTGGCGGGGTTCATGCGCGCAGGTCCAGGAGTTGCTCGGCGGCGTCGAGGTCGAACACGGGGATGCCGCAGTTGCGGTGGACATCCAGGCGCTCGGCGAAGGAATCGTCGATGAAGATGGCCTCGCTGTCGTCGCCGATCGCCGCGCTCTTCGGCGTGCGGTCGCGGAGATGCTCGATGCGCTCGAACAGTTCCGGGCAGATGCGGTGGCGGCGCAGGCATTCCAGCGGATCGCCGGCATGGCGGGTCAGCAGCACCACGGGCGTGCCGCGGGCCTGCCACTGGTAGAGCAGGGCCACCAGCAGCGGGTTGGCCGCCCCGCGCAGCACCAGGGTGTCGTCTAGGTCGAGGTACACGCGCGAATAGCGCAGGCCGGTGCGGTAGCGGTTGGCCAGGGCCCGGTCCAGGACCACCTCGTGCTCCTGCGGCAGCACCGTGAACGGACGGCCGAGGTGGGCGTAGACATGCAGCAGCGGATAGTTGATGCCGCGCATGCGCGAGAGCGCCATGGATCCGGCTATGCGCGGCGCCACCTCCAGCAGCTTCGGCACGCCTTCGCGGTCCTCGCGCACCTGGAAGAACCAGGCGCCGCGCAGGCGCAGCTCGGCGGCGATCGTGCCGGCCATCGCGACCATGGCGCCGGCATCGGACGCCGGAGCCGAACGCACGCTGATGCCGGACTTCACCCGGGCGCGGCTGCGGGGGGCCGCGTGCAGTAGCCTGCCTTCGGCGTCAGAGATGCAGTCCACGGTGTATTCGGCGCCGGGCAGATACTCACTGAAGACGTAGGCCGTCTCCGCTTCCATCAGCTGGCGATGACGCACCGGAGTGTCGACCCGCTCGGCGCCTTGGCTGCCCTGACCGACGGCGGGTTTGGCGAAGATCGGGTACTCGCCAGCAAGTCCCCGTACGTCGGCCGGGACGATGCCCAGGTGGCGGAGGCGGGCGTAGGTCAGTCGCTTGTCGCGGCAGATCCGGGCCGTCTCCGCGTCCGGCACGGCCGCGGGGGCATGCAGCGCCGTAGCCTCGGCCAGCAATGGGATCACACTGTCGTGGGCCGGCAGTAGCAAGTCGATATCCCATTCTTCCACCAGCGCATCCAGTGTCTCCACGAGGTCGGGCGATCCAGCCTGTGCATCGATGCGACGGTAGCGGGCGTAGGTGAACTCGCCGTGGTCGGACACCGAGGAAGCACCATGCAGGGTGATGTCCTTGGCATGGCGCAATGCAGCGTGGATCTCCAAGCCGATCTCCGAGCCGCAGGGGAACACTAGGATGTTCAAGCCCATGCTGGCTCCCTCTTCATGTTGGCAGGTGGAGGAGGGCTGAAGATCCGGTCCGCTGCATGACGCACATGGGGGCCGAAGAACGCCTCCACCACGCGGCGGGCAGCATTGCCGTCGGCTAGCTGGCAGAAACGGTCACGGAAACGAATGTAGCGTTCGGCGTAGCAGGCCTGCACCGCCGGCAGGTCGCGCAGGAGGGTCAACAGTTCCTCTGTTGTCCGCGCCAGCGGGCCCGGTAGGTCGCGCTCCATGTCGAGGTAGAAACCACGCACCTGTTCGGCGTAGAAGTCCAGGTCGTAGCAGTAGAACAGCACCGGGCGGCCGGTGACGGCAAAGTCGAAGAAGATCGACGAGTAGTCGGTGACCAGCACGTCTGCGAGGGCGCACAGCCGGCTGGCGTCGTCCACCTGCGATACATCGATGATGTTGGCCGGCAGGCCGGCTGGGTCCAGGCCTTCGGAGACTAGATGGTGCGCACGCACCAGCAGGACCTCCTCCGGGGACAGCGCTGCAGATATCGCCAGCAGGTCCAAATGCAGGTCGAAGTCGAACTGCCAATGGCCCACGGGGCGGTGATCGCGCCAGGTTGGCGCATAGAGGACGTAGCGACGGTCTGGGGATAGTCCGAGTTCGGTGGCGACGGTGACCCGGTCCGGCACCGCCGCGACCAAGGGGTCGGACAGTGGGTACCCGGCTTCCAGGACCGGGCCGTCGTAGCGGAACGCGCGACGCAGAGTAGTGGTGCTGAAAGGATTGGGGCTCAACAGCGTGGTCCAGCCCCTCGACTCCTGGTAGAAGCTCGCGCGCGCAGCCACTTCCGGACCGGTGGCCTCGATGTCATACCCCAGGTGCTTGAGTGGCGTGCCGTGCCAGGTCTGGAGGTAGCGCGCCTGCGGCTTGCGGCCGGGGCACTGGAAGCGGATGTTGTTGACCCGGTACCCCGCCGTCGCCAGAAAGCGAAAGTACTCAGGAGAGCCGCGACGCACGCGCCGTGGGTTGCCGGGGATAGATTCGTTGCCCTCGTAAACCCAGACACAGCGCAGGTCGGGACGTATCTCGCGTAGGGCCTCGTAGATGTAGCGTGGATTGCCGCCGTACGCCTTGCCGAAGAAACTCTCGAATAGGACCAGGTCCGACTCCAGCGGCAGCGTCTCCAGCCAGCGCGGGAAGGCATTGCGTGCCGCGTCGTCGCCTATGGCGCGGCGGTGCAGGTCCGTAGGCGCGCACAGCAGGACTACCGAACCGAGGCTGTCGCTGAGGTATGCTGACACGCCGTGGCCGTCGTGTTCCCATTGGAAGAAATGCCGGTCGCCCGCGTCTGGTGGCTGCGCGCATAGCGGGCGGACGCTGCCGTCCATGCCCATGCAATGCACGTCCCAACGCAGCGTCTTTTTGGCCGTCAGGTTGATTAGCGGGATCAGCGCCATGCCGTCCTCGAACGGCACGTCGAGGCTGGCGCAACCATCGCGTCTGAGCAAGCGCAGGCCGACGACGTCATCGGCTACATCCAGGTGCAGGATCAGGGAGGCGTCCTGATGCCCGAGGTCAAGGCGCGGCGCGCTCATCGGCAGGCGGCCCGTGGCTGCACTGCTCTCACAGATGCCGTGCGTCGGATCTCCTCCTTCAGCGAGGTGGTGGAGACGTGGCTAGTGCGTGGCAGGTAGTGCACCTTGCAGTAGCCGGCCAGGTGGTCGAAGTGGCCCTCCCAGTCCGAGCCCATCACCAGCACGTCCGCGCCCAGATGCCGGATGTCCTCGGCCTTCTGCTCCCAGTTCTCCTCCGGGAATACGTCGTCGACGTAGCGGATGGCGCGCAGCACCGCCTCACGGTCGCGGTAGTCCTGGGTGGCCTGCTTCTGCTTGAGGGTGTTGAACGCATCGGTTGATAAGCCGACTACCAACCGGTCACCCAGCGCACGGGCACGCCTGAGAAGATTGACGTGGCCAACGTGGAGAAGATCGAACGTACCGTATGTCAAGACGGTGGTCATGGTCAGCCCAGGTGCTCGGGGTCAGCCGATGTACGTGCAAGAGCCGTGCCGCCGGGGTCATAAGGCCGCCATGGCTGGAAGTGGCCGCTGCTAGAGCGCATCCGCGGCCTACGCCATGAAAGGCTATGAGCCTTGATTGCCCGTATGCCGGCGCCGCAGGGCGCCGAAAACCCGCATATGGTCCGGACCGCCTCAGCTGGCCAGCTGTTCGGCGTGCTCGCGGTCGATCCCGTACTTGCGCAGCTTCTCCACCAGGGTGGTGCGGCGCAGCCCGAGCAGCTGGGCGGCGTGGGCGACCACGCCCTGGGTGCGGTCGAGCGCGGCGCGGATCAGCTTCAGCTCGATCTGGGCCATGTGCTCGCGCAGGTCCAGGCCGTCCTCGGGCAGCTCGTTGGCGTCGTTGGCGTCGTTGGCGGCAGGTGCCGGCGCCGCGGCCTGGGCCGGGGCAGCCGTGGCGGTCGCGACCACGGACTGGGCCGGGGCCTTGAGCACCGGCTCCACGCCGGCCGGGACATGGGCGCGGTAGCGTGCCGGCAGGTCGTCCAGGCGCACCAGGCCACCGGGATTGAGCACGGCCAGGCGCTCGACCAGGTTGGTCAGCTCGCGCACGTTGCCCGGCCAGGCGTAGCCGGCGAGGGCCGCGAGGGCGGCGTCGGCGAAGCGGATCTCGCCGCGGCCGGAGCGTGCCAGCTGGCCGGCGATGGTGGCGACCAGCGCCGGCAGGTCGTCGGTGCGCTCGCGCAGTGCGGGCATCTCGATCGGGAACACGTTGAGCCGGTAGAACAGATCCTCGCGGAACTGGCCTTCGGCGATCCGGTCCTCGAGGTTGCGGTGGGTGGCGGCGATCACCCGCACGTTGCACTTGATGGTCTGGTTGCCGCCGACCCGCTCGAAGCTGCGCTCCTGCAGCACGCGCAGCAGCTTGACCTGCATCGGCAGGCTCATGTCGCCGATCTCGTCCAGCAGCAGGGTGCCGCCCTCGGCCATCTCGAAGCGGCCCTTGCGCGCGCTCAGTGCGCCGGTGAAGGCGCCCTTCTCGTGGCCGAACAGCTCGCTTTCCAGCAGTTCCGGCGGGATCGCGCCGCAGTTGATGGCCACGAACGGGCCGTCGCGGCGGGCCGACTGCTGGTGGATGGTGCGGGCGACCACTTCCTTGCCGGTGCCGGACTCGCCCAGCACCAGCACGGTGGTGTCGAACGGGGCGACCTGGCCGATCATCCGGCGCAGGCGCTGCACCGCCGGGCTGGTGCCGGTCGGGCCGTCGTCGGCGCCGGTGCCCTGCTGCTCGGCGTCCAGGCGCTTGAGGCTGGCACGGCGCAGGCAGGCTTCCAGCTGGGCGTGGCGGATCGGCGACTCGAGGGGCCATACACCAGCCTCGTGCAGGCCGTGGGCGGCGGCGAAGCCGGCGGTGTCGCCCTCCAGCAGCAGCACCGGCGGCGGCACCGGGGCGGCGCCCAGCCAGTTGAAGAAATCACGCGCGGCCGTGGCATCGTCCAGTGATCCAACCACCACCGCCATCCAGTCGGTGGGACGCTGGCGGTTGGTGGACACGTCCCCGGGGCAGGACGCCCAGCGCGGGTTGAGGTCCATGAACTCCAGCAGCCCGCACAGGTGCTCGGCCCGGTTGGCCTGGCTGTCGATGACGAGGATGCGCGATTCGCTCATGACGCTTGGACTCCGGCAAGGCGTTCCAGGATCGGGACCACTTCCTGGAGGTAGGACAGCTTGCTGACGAAGCCGTCGGCACCGGCACGGGTGGCGTGCTCGCGGTGCTCGGCGTCGTCGAAGTGGCTGGCGATGACGATGAAGGGCGGCTCGTCCTGTGCCTTGATCAGGCGGGTCGCCTGCAGGCCGCCCATCTCGGGCATGGCCAGGTCCATCAGCACCACGTCGGGACGCAGCGCCTCGGAACGCTCGATGGCCTCCAGCC